>NZ_JBEPKD010000007.1:0-192926 GCF_040544555.1 Halalkalibacter oceani | reverse complement strand
CTTGCGGAAGGAAGAGAAAACCACTCTTCCTTCCTTTAAAATCGCAAGCGGCTTCGCCTGGCGGGACGAAATCACTCAAAATGCCAAAACCGGGCTTCTCCGCCAGCTTCGCTCGCTTGCGGAAGGAAGAGAAAACCACTCTTCCTTCCTTTAAAATCGCAAGCGGCTTCGCCTGGCGGGACGAAATCACTCAAAATGCCAAAACCGGGCATTTTGAGTGATTTCTATCCAATAATAATGCGTTCGGTTGGGTATTTGTAGTAGCTTTTTGTTTCTCTTCTTCTGACGGAGAAGAGGAAGGCGATGAGGCCGACGCGTCCGATGAACATGAGGGCCATCAGAATGAGCTGGCTCGGTATTGACAGATGGGGCGTGATCCCCATCGAGAGTCCGCACGTTCCGAAAGCGGAGGCCGTTTCAAAAATAATTGCAATCAACGCTATATCGTTTCCACCTTCAAACGCGACGATCATCGTCACAGCTGCAAACAGCATCACGAGAAAGACAGATAGGACAATAAACGCTTTTTGCCGGTCATCGGGGTGAATCTCTCTCCCGAACACTTTAACATCATCTTTCCCGAGGGCAAAGCTTCGAATCGTCAAAAACATGACCGCCAATGTTGTCGTGCGGATTCCACCACCGACACTCGAAGGACTCGCGCCAATGATCATCAGCGCAGACATAAACAGCAGCGTGGCTTTGTTTAAGTCCGAGACCTCCATAATCGACAACCCGCCGCTTCGCGTTGTGGCCGAGTTGAATAACGAATAAAAGAGCTGCTGATGCCAGTCCAGGCCAACATAATAATGACCTGTTTCCAGCGCCCATATTCCAAGAACGCCGATCAGAAAAACAACAAAATAAGTCGTCGTCGTTATTTTTGTAAACAAACTAAAGCTGAAATTCGGGTTTTTCTTCGAGATGTATTCACGTAATTCCAGCAACACCGGGAAGCCGATCGCCCCAGCAAAAATAAGCAGGATCGTCACAAACTGCACATAGTAATCATTGGCGAACGGGATCAGCGACTGTCCCGTAACGTCAAATCCGGCGTTTGTAAAAGCGGTAAGAGCAGCAAATGCTCCTTGATAGTAAGCTTCTCCCGCCGTGTCGAAATAGCGTAAATAATATGTACCTAAAATGAGTGCTCCAATCATTTCAATGATCAGGGCGACAAACAAAATTCCCCGCATCAGATTGACAAGGCCTGAGAATTTATACTGATTTTGGTCGACCATAATCAGCATCCGCTGAGAGAGGTTGATTTTTTTCCGGAATAAAATCCAGACAAACGTCCCCATCGTCATTATGCCGATGCCGCCAAGCTGAATCGCCAATGCTAAAAAGAAAATTCCGGTGTAACTGAACGTTTCCGATACATTAATCGTCGTTAACCCTGTTACACTGACCGCACTCACTGATGTAAACAGCGCTTCCGCATATGTTACCTCAACACCCTCCTGGTGAGAAATCGGCAAATACAGGAGAATACTAAAGAGTACCATCGCTATAACATAGGCAATCAAAATACTCCGAAATGGTGAAAGAAAATGATTAAGTCCTGCTTTCATGAGATCATACCTCCGGCTTCATTCGCGCTTAAGTATACCACTTTAAAAAAATCAAGGCTATAAGTGGTAGAGAAATTCGGTCATTCTCTTTATAATAGAAACCAAGCTTCATTATTGTTATTTCAGTGCGCGGTAAGGAGAGGTTGAGACTGCATGAATTTAGAAACAGAAGATTTTAGCTACCATTTAATTCGCAACGAGCTTTTACAGGACCTGCTTGGAAAAGATCACGAGGCGATTTTATACTGGCTTGGAAAATCATTGGCCCGAAAATATCCGCTCGAATCGGTTGACGAGCTCATCGCCTTTTTCGAAAAAGCGAATTGGGGCCAACTGCAACTTGTTAAAGAAAAGCGACAGGCTAAATTATTCGAACTTACCGGCCCGTGGATGGGAAAGCATGATTCCCGCTGTTATCAGCTTGAAGCCGGCTTTTTAACCCAATATTTAGAGCAAAGCCTGCAGCGGATTGCTGCCGGAAGCTACTCCGCCTCTAAAAAGGCTGTTTTGTTTACAATTGAGTTTGACCGTCACGATTCGATAGCAGCAAACAACTAGCCCTAGTTAAGGGGAGGGAAAAGAGGGTGGGGCAAAAGGGTGTTGCCTGGATGACTATACGAACAAACGGAAAGAGTGGAATCCACCGTTGCTTTTTCTCCCGCAGGAGTCTACGTATAATTCATCCGTTCGACATTCAGGTAAACACATTAGTTATGTCCCACCCCCGCACGGCTTTATTAAGCGGTAATCGCTTCTTCTTCCTCACCCAGTTGAAACGCCTGATGAAGCATCTCAACAGCGAGTACCATATCATCCTCCGAAATGACGACCGAAACCTTCATTTCAGATGTACTTACCATCTTGATGTAGATTTCATTCTGCGCTAACACATCAAACATCGAAGCAGCAACGCCGGGATTCGAAACCATTCCCGCCCCAATAATCGATACTTTCGCCAGGTCCTCTTCTACGTGCAACGAATGAAAGCCCAACTCTGCCTTAGCATTTTCTAAAATTGTCAATGTCTCTTTTAAAGAAGATTGCGTAATTGAAAAGGAAAGATCAACATGCGCCTCATCAGTCTGGTTCTGAATAATGATATCAACATTGATTCCGTTTTCGGAGAGGGCTTGGAAAACTTTCGCCAGCGTGTCGATCCTGCTTGGCAGACCGGCCATTGTAATTTTTGTTACATCATTTTCAAAGGCAATTCCACGTACAAGTAAGTTTTTTTCCATTGTGATTTCCTCCTCAATTATCGTTCCTGCTTCTTCAACCATACTGGACGCCACTAGCAAAGGCATTTGATAATTCTTGGCACATTCAACCGCACGCGGATGGAGAACGCCGGCCCCGAGATTAGCCATTTCCAGCATTTCATCATAGGAAATGGACTGGAGTTTGCGCGCTTGCGGGACATAGCGCGGATCCGTTGTAAACACCCCTGTCACATCGGTATAAATCTCACAGCGATCCGCTGAAAGCGCCGCTGCCAGCGCGACGGCTGTCGTGTCCGAACCGCCGCGGCCGAGCGTCGTGATGTCATTCTTCGAGCTTTTTCCCTGAAAGCCGGCGACGATCACCACTTTTCCTTTTTCCAGCTCCGCTTCCATTCGTTCTGTTTCAATCGAGACAATCCGCGCATTGCCGTGATTGTCCTCCGTTTCAATTCCAGCCTGCCAGCCCGTGAACGAGATCGCCTCCACACCACGTTCCGCCAAAGCGAGCGCCAGAAGCGCGATCGTAACCTGTTCCCCTGTTGAAAGCAACATATCCATTTCACGTTTACTCGGGCTTTCCGTCAGTTGTCCGGCAAGCCGGACGAGTTCATCGGTCGATTTGCCCATTGCTGAGACGACAACGACGACCTGCTGATCTTCGCCAGCTGCTTTTTCGATCCTTGAGGCGACATGGCGGATTCGTTCCACTGAACCAACCGATGTTCCTCCATATTTCTGTACAATTCGTTTCATCCTGTTCATCCTCTCCAACTCACTCCGTTCAGTGGGAACGCAAAAAAGCAACAATAAGGAAAACTCCTCACTGTTGCCTGTCATACCAGTCCGGTACCACACTGCTCCCTGTTTCTCGCGTGAGATAGTTCTCCACATATCCTTTGGGTTTGATATGTGACAGCCCTATGCTTCTTCAACATAGGTCCAGCATAGAAAAACATGAGCCTTTTCTACACTTCGGCGAATTCCCCTTTCCCAATCTCCTCATCGGTCCTCATAAACCTTAGAGTGGTACTGATGGTTTTCGCTCCTCTACCATCACTTCACTATTGAAGTGCGGCATCTATTTAATTGCTATCCATTCTAGCAAAGGTTTTCTAGGATTGCAAGCACAACCTGCTACTCCTCTTTCAGCGCCTCGAGTATCGCCTCTGCTGTCTTTTCCGGAATCGCCAGCTGCCTCAGTTCTTCAATCGATGCCTCTTTTATTTTCTTAATTGAGCCGAAATGCTTAAGCAGGCTGCGCTTTCGCTTCTCGCCGACGCCTGGAATATCGTCCAATGCCGACTGGAAAAACGTTTTTGAACGCGTCTGCCGGTGAAACGTAATCGCAAAACGATGCACTTCGTCCTGAATGCGCTGTAATAAATAAAATTCATGACTGTCCCGCTTCAACGGAACCTCCACCGGAGGATCACCGAGCAAAAGCTGAGACGTCCGATGCTTATCATCCTTTGCCAGTCCACATACTTTAATCGATAAACCGAGCTCGTCCTCAATTACTTCCTGAGCCGCGGCAATTTGTCCCTTTCCCCCGTCTATCACAATCAAGTCGGGCAAAGGCAGCGACTCCTTCAGCAGGCGCACGTACCGGCGGCGAATCACTTCACGCATTGAGCCATAATCATCAGGCCCGGTTACCGTTTTAATCTTATATTTGCGGTAATCTTTGCGGCTTGGCTTGCCATCAAGAAACGTCACCATCGCCGAAACAGGGTCCGTCCCCTGAATGTTCGAGTTGTCAAACGCTTCAATCCGGTACGGCGTCGGAATACCCATCGCTTTTCCAAGCCGTTCGACCGCCTTGATCGTCCGTTCTTCATCCCGTTCAATCAAAGAGAACTTCTCCTGTAAAGCGGCCGCAGCATTCTGGTTGGCAAGGTCGACAAGCTCTTTTTTCTTCCCGCGCTGTGGAAAATGAGTATGGACATTCAGCAGCTCTTCGACAAGATTGGCCTCGATCTCCTTCGGCACCAAAATCTCCTTCGGCTTCAAATGTTCCTTTTTCAAATAAAATTGGCCGATAAACGTTAATAAATCCTCATGCGGTTCCTGGTAAAAGGGGAAAATCGATACGTCACGCTCAATCAGTTTGCCTTGTCTGATGAAAAAGACCTGGACGCACATCCAGCCTTTATCGTAATCAAAGCCAAACACATCGCGATCAACATGATCCTGGATCGTCATTTTCTGTTTTTCCATCACCGCTTCCATGTGCGCAAGTGTGTCGCGAAGATCGCGGGCCCGTTCAAAATCAAGCTCTTCTGAAGCTTTCATCATTTTCTCGGTCAGCTGTTTTTTTATTTCGCCATGTCCGGAACGGAGAAAGCGGGTAATCTCATGAATCATTTCCTGATTCTGTTCCGCTGACACCTCGTTGACACACGGCGCCAGGCATTGGCCGATATGATAGTACAAACATACTTTATCCGGCAACGTCCGGCACTTGCGCAGCGGATAAAGCCGGTCGAGAAGCTTCTTCGTTTCATTAGCCGCCCCCGCATTCGGATAAGGACCGAAGTACTTGCCGCCGTCCTTTTTCACCTGCCGGGTCGTGATGAGACGAGGGTGCTCTTCATTCGTTATTTTCAAATAAGGGTAGGACTTATCGTCTTTGAGCATCACATTATACTTTGGATCATGCTTTTTGATTAAGTTTAATTCAAGAATAAGTGCTTCAATATTTGATGATGTAATAATATATTCAAAATCAGCAATTTCACTGACGAGCCGCTGTGTCTTCGCATCATGTGAACCGGTAAAATAAGACCGTACCCTGTTTTTTAACACTTTCGCCTTTCCGACATAAATGACCGTTCCTTGCCGGTCTTTCATCAAATAACAGCCTGGCTTATCAGGAAGCACCGCCAGCTTTTCTTTTAATTGGTTCATCGCTCTCTCTCACCTCCATTACCGTTCGGATCCGTCTGGAGCGCTATTGCGTCAGCGCTAAAGCTGTTATATTTGTAAAAAAAGTCCCCTCTCTCGATTGAGAAAGCGGACTGTCACTTGACTTACAGATGCTTGTTAAGCAGTTCAGCAAGCGCTTCTTTCGGTTGGAAACCGACTACTTGATCAACGACTTCGCCATTTTTAAAGACAAGCAAGGTCGGAATGCTCATGACATTGTACTTCCCCGCTGTTTCCTGGTTTTCATCGACGTCAAGCTTGGCGATTTTCACTTTGTCGCCCATTTCTGAATCTAATTCTTCAAGAACAGGGGCAATCATTTTACAAGGTCCGCACCATGGCGCCCAAAAGTCAGCAAGCACAACACCTTCGCTTGTTTCCGCTGCAAATGATTGATCTGTCACATTGACAATTGCCATTATAAAAACCTCCTAATCCATAACAAATTTGATTCTTCATGATTATACCATCGAAAAACAATGGTTGCGACTAAGTTGCTCGAAATTGTTTGAGAAAACCGCGTAACGGGCTTTCTTATTAGAAAGTCGTTTCTCTCACGAGGAACGTAACGGGACAAGCCTCTCCCTTCTTTTGAGTCAGCTTCCATCTCCGCTTATAGCCAAAGCTGCACAACCGTCATTGTTCTCCTTTAGTATTCCCTTGACGTTTATCATTTCTCATTCTTTTAAAAAGATACCCTGTTCCCTTTATTGCGAAACAAGGATCTGCCGCAGCTCTTCCGTTAATAATGGAACGATTTCAAAAAGATCGCCGACGATTCCGTAATCTGCCACTTCGAAAATCGGCGCTTCCGGATCTTTGTTAATCGCGACGATTACCTTTGAATTGGACATCCCGGCCAGATGCTGAATCGCCCCTGAAATGCCGATCGCAAAATATAAATCCGGAGTGACGACCTTCCCTGTTTGCCCGATCTGCAACGCATAGTCACAATAGTCGGCATCGCAGGCCCCGCGTGACGCCCCGACAGCCCCGCCAAGCAAATCGGCCAGCTCCTGTAACGGTTTAAAGCCGTCGGCGCTTTTCACCCCTCTTCCGCCAGAGACGATAATTTTTGCCTCCGACAGATCAACGCCTCCGGCCGCCTTCCTTACAACATTTTGGATCGTCGTCCGCAAGTCGCTGATCTCGGCAGTAATCGAGGAAACACCGCCTGTACGCGCCGGGTCCTTTTCCATAGCGGCAATATTATTCGGTCTGATCGTCGCCAGCAGCATCCCTTCTTTGATCCTTTTTCGCTCAAAGGCTTTACCTGAGTAAATCGGCCTTGTAAAGACCGGCTCCCCGTCTTCCAGTTCAACAGCCACGGCATCTGATACTAAGCCAGCCTGCGCTTTCATTGCCAGGCGAGGCGCGAGATCCTTCCCGATCGCTGTATGACCGAGCAGAATGCCGTCCGGCTGTTCAAGATCGATAACCTGTAGCACCGCCTGCTGGTAGGCGTCAGTCGTGTAGCTCTTTAAATCAGGATGAGTGACTGTCACAACCCGGTCTGCTCCATACTGAATCAGCTGCTCCGCTAAACCGCTTACATCTTCACCTAACAAAACACCGATGACTTCTCCTCCATCTGCGACGACCTTTCCCGCGGCAATCGTTTCAAAGGATACATGCCGTAATTCCCCATCGCGAACTTCCCCAATAATCATCGTTTTTTTCGCCATCTGCCTTCCCTCCTTATATGACCTTCGCTTCAGATTTCAACAATGCGACAAGCTCTTTCACCTGGGCTTGCGGCTCTCCTTCAATCATCCGCCCCGCCTGCTTTTCAGGTGGCAGAAAAATCTCGATTGTTTCCGTTTTCGCTGCGACATCCTCTTCCTCCAAGTCAAGATCATCGAGGTCCAGCACGTCGAGCGGCTTCTTTTTCGCTTTCATAATCCCTGGCAATGAAGGATACCGGGGTTCATTTAACCCCTGCTGGGCGGTGACAAGGACTGGCAATGAAACCGTCACTGTTTCTTCGTCCCCTTCGACGTCGCGAATGATCGTCGCTGTCCGATCCTGAATGTCGATCTTTGTGATCGTCGTCACCTGAGGAATCGCCAACAGTTCCGCGACACGCGGGCCGACTTGCCCCGATCCGCCGTCAACCGCCACATTCCCGCCAAGAATGATGTCAAACGACTGCTCGCTGAAATAAGCGGCGAGCAGCGAAGCTGTCGTAAATTGATCGTGATCCTCCAGTTCCTCGGTATCGATTAAAACAGCTTTATCGGCGCCCATTGCCAATGCGGTGCGCAGCTCTTTTTCCGCTTCCTCTTCGCCGACGGTCACAACCGTCACCTCACCACCGTGTTCGTCACGCAAAACGAGCGCTTCCTCAATCGCATATTCGTCGTACGGATTAATGATGAATTCAGCTCCACTATCATCAATTTTCCCTTGCTGAAGGGTGATCTTCTCCTCGGTATCAAACGTCCGTTTCATGATGACAAAAATATTCATTCAAAAAGCCTCCTTCTTCCTACTCGTTTTTTTGGTTAAACTGCGGTGACCGTTTTTCCACAAACGCCCGAATTCCTTCCTGCCCGTCGGCTGAATCGAACGCGAGACCAAACAGCTCGGCTTCTCTTGCTGCGCCTTCAAGCATTCTCGATGAATCGTGATAGCGCAGCAGCTCTAGTGCCATGGTAACAGCGAGCCTACTCTTTTGACTGATTTGCCGGGCAAGCTTCAACGCCTCTTCGATGAGCGACCGCTCAGAATGAAGAGAATTAACAAGCCCGAGCTCCTTCGCTTCTTTCCCGTTGATCGGTTCACTTGTCAACAGCATCTCCGCCGCCTTGGCAGTGCCAACATAGCGCGGCAGACGCTGCGTTCCGGCAAATCCGGGAATCAGCCCTAATTGAAGTTCCGGCAGCCCGAGCTTCGCATCCTCTGTACTCAGGCGAATATGGCAGGCCATTGCTAATTCAAGCCCTCCGCCTAAAGCGGCCCCGTGAATCGCCGCAATAATCGGCTTCGGATAATGTTCCATCCGCTCGAAAACCTGCTGGCCAAGTCGGGCCATCTCTGCGAATTCGGCTCCGTCCTTAATCGTTGTAAATTCCTTAATATCGGCACCGGCCGCGAAAAAGCGCCCTTCGCCATGCAACAGAAGCACATGAATATCCTCTTGATCTTTTAGCTCGGTCAAAACCTGATCCAATTCCCGCAGCACGCCTCTTGAAAGCGCATTGGCCGGCGGACGCTGCAACGTTAGAACCGCAACCTTTTCTTCCACTGCGACACGAATAAATTCCACACTCTCACTCCTTTCTTTATGAAAGCCGTTCACTTATCCCGGAGACAAGCATTTGATGAATCGGTTTCGCCTGTACAACGAGATCATACTTGCAATCCTTCATTACCCAATTGGTAACCACTTCATCTAACGTACCGAAGATCATTTGCCGCACAAGACGACTGTCCAGCTGTTGTTTCACACTGGCTGAAGATTGACCTTCTTTAATTAATTCGTCTATGAGCAGAAGATACCCTTTGAGAATTTGATTAATTTTTTTTCTAAGCTCCTTATTGGACTGCCTCAGTTCAAGCTGGGTGACAATCGCCAGCTGTGGATTGGCCTGGAGCTGTTCAAAATGCGTTTGAATGAGCAGCAAAAGCTTTTCTTCAAATGTCTGCTTCGTTTGGATGCGCGTACGGATCGTCTCGATAAACTGTCCCATTTTTTCCTCAAATAAAGAGATTAAGAGATCCTCTTTACTCGTAAAATATAAATAGATCGTGCCGTCGGCGACACCGGCTTCTTTGGCAATCTTCGCGACCTGAGCCTGATGATAGCCGAACCTGGCGATGACGGCGACGGCTGCTTCAATTATTTGCTCGTATTTTGCTCCTTTTTTCTTTCCCACGTTCGTCTCTCCTTTTAATGAATGAGTATTCATTCATACTATCATTTTAGAGAAGCCGACGCTTTCTGTCAATGGAGCGATGTGCCGGGCAGAATCCGATTCCCCGCCTGGCACATGGACGTTCCTTTTTAGCTGCTTACGTGCTCGTCATCCTGTTCCTTCCTCTTTTCCTCTTCTGCCAAAACTCTTCTTAACACTTTTCCGACCATCGTTTTTGGCAGTTCAGTGCGAAACTCATAAAGATGCGGAACTTTGTAAGCAGCCAGACGAGTGCGGCAAAAATGGTCAAGATCCTCGGCCGTCACCTCCCTGCCCTCCTTTGGGACGATAAACGCCTTAACCGTCTCGCCCCGATATTGATCAGGAACGCCGATAATCGCCACCTCTTGGACTGCCTCATGCTCATACAACACTTCCTCAATTTCGCGGGGGAAAATATTAAACCCTCCGGCGATAATCATATCCTTCTTCCGATCAACGATATAAAAAAATCCGTCCTCATCCATATACCCCATATCCCCGGTCAGCAGCCAGCCATCATCACGCAATACCTTTTCCGTTTCCTCGGCCATCTTCCAATAGCCTTTCATCACCTGCGGACCACGGACCGCAATTT
This sequence comes from Halalkalibacter oceani, assembly GCF_040544555.1. Lineage (NCBI taxonomy): Bacteria > Bacillati > Bacillota > Bacilli > Caryophanales > Bacillaceae > Halalkalibacter > Halalkalibacter oceani. The sequence goes on along the minus strand of NZ_JBEPKD010000007.1, from coordinate 182,713 downwards.
CACCGACATCCCCCTGCTCCGCTTCCTCGCCATCGGCTGTCCGGACGATCATTTCAGTGTCGGGCCACGGGATCCCGATACTGCCGGATTTCCGTTTGCCCCATATCGGGTTCGCCGTCAGCACCGGTGCGGTTTCGGTCAGTCCATAGCCTTCAACTAGCTTTCCTCCGGTCAACCGTTCAAATGTTTGCTGAACCTCGAGCGGCAATGGGGCGGCTCCACTGAGACAGGCGAGGACGGAGGATAAATCATATGTTTCAATCTCCGGTTGATGAATGAGGGCAATATACATTGTCGGCGCACCGGGAAACAAACTGACTTTATGCTTCTCGATCGCTTTTAATACCTGGTCCGGCTCAAACTTCGGCAAAATGATTAACGTAAAGCCATTCATGATCGCAAGGTTCATACAGACGGTCATGCCGTACACATGAAAAAAAGGAAGGACTGCCAGCATGCGCTCCTGTCCCGGCGTTGTTTTATAGATCCAGTGGCCGGCCTGCATCGTATTGACGACCAAATTCCGATGGGTCAGCATCACGCCCTTTGCAAGGCCTGTCGTTCCACCAGTATATTGCAAAAGCGCCAAGTCCGTTTCCGGATCGAGCGGGACAGGCTTAAAAGCGCCGTCACCTTGCTTCAAAAAGGCGGAGAAAGCGATCGTTTGCTCATTGTATTCTACGGTTACTTTTTCTTTTTGGACGATGGGATAGAGAAGATTTTTTGGAAAGGGGAGATAGTCTTTTATACTGGTGACAATCACTTGCTGCAAGCTCGTTTTCGCTCTCACCTTCTGGACGCGGGGAAAAACGAGATCGAGACAGACTAATAGCTTGGCGCCGGAGTCGATTAACTGGTGCTCCAGCTCTCTTTCGACATAGAGAGGATTGATTTGAACGGCAACGGCTCCGGTCATGATGATACCATAATAGCTGATCACCGCCTGTGGACAATTGGCCAGCATGATCGCCACCCGGTCTCCTTTTTCGATTCCAAGTAATTGAAGCCGTTGTGCAAACTGAACTGCCTGCTGATGAAGCTCCGAATAGGAAAGCCGCTTTCCTAAAAACTCAATCGCGGTCTGATCCGGATACTTCCGGGCCGAGCGCTGCAGAAAATCATGGAGACTGCTGTTCTGGTAGTCAAGGGAATGAGGAATTTCGTCGGGATAATGCTTCAGCCAAATCTTGCCGGTCGTCGACATTTCATCTCCTCCTCTTTATTCAGTTGCTCCTTCATGATCGTTCTACTTCTATTGTATTGGAATCGCTTACATAAATAAATCATTTTTTGTCAATTTCACGCAAGAAAAACGGGGACAAACTAACGGTTTTCCTATACGGAAACAGCTTCCGGGCAGCCCGCGAGTGAGTGCACCGCCGGCTGCCCGGAAGTTGAAACAGATTTTGATTAAGCAGCAAAAAACAGCATATAAACAATTCCCGCCAGCAGAAAAGCACCACAACAAACATACAAAATTTTCATCAGTAGTTCCACGGCATGATTCTCCTTTTTTGTCACTATCTCGCGATTATACTGGCCCCAATTACGTAGGAGAGCCCGATCGAAATAATCATCGACACGATCCCGACCGCGCGATTGTCGTTGGCAATTTCCTCATCGATTTTGAAGGAAGGTGTTAGAAACTCGAAAATAAAATAGCTGATCAATAGCAGCACGAATCCGTAGACGCCCCAGCCAAGCATCGTCAAAATAGAATCAGAGTGCTCGATGGAATGACGAAAAATATTCGCCACCCCAAACAGCTTTCCTCCTGTCGCCATCGCCACGGCTACATTTCCGCGCTTAATTTCGCGCCAATTATCGTATTTTGTGACGAGCTCAAAAATAGCAAGAAAGAGGATCAGCCCGAGTACGGTGACACTGTAATACGCCGCTGTCCGAACAAATTCATATTCAAAGAATGTCTCCACTTACATTCGCCTCACTTATTTTAATTCGACAACCGTATTGCCGAGTCCACCTTCATTCATTCCGCCGTCACGCTCACTTTTCACATGCGGATGCTTTTTCAGAAGCTGCTTGACCCCTTTGCGGAGTGCGCCGCTGCCTTTCCCGTGGATAATCGAAACTTGATGATAACCGGCAAGCAGCGCATCATCAATGTATTTTTCAACAAGCAGCATCGCGTCCTCGTAACGCTCACCTCGTAAATCAAGCTCGGCTTTGACATGATGCTCGCTTCCTCTGACCGTCGCAAGCGGCTTCGTTTCCACCTGCTTCGGTCGATCAAGCAGCTGCAAATCATCTTTATTGACCTTCATTTTCATAATGCCGATCTGCACCTGAAATTCATTGTCATTGATTTTGTCCGTGACAAAGCCTTTTTGACCAAAGCTGAGCACCTTTACTTCATCGCCCGGTGCGATCGAGCGTTGAGCTTTCGCCGCGATTTTCTTTACTTTTTTCTGCTTCGCTGTCAGCTTCGGCGTTGCCTCCTCAAGATGCTTCTTCGCATCAATGATCTGATGCTCCTTCACAGCAAGACCCTGCTTCTGCATATCGCGCAGCTCGGCGATAATCAGCTCGGCTTCCTCCCGGGCGTCATTGACTGCCTTCGCCGCCTTTTCCTCGGCTTCCTTCAGCAACGCTTCCCGCTCCTGCTCAAACGCCTCAAGCTGCCTTGCCAGCTCAGCGCGGAGCTGCTCTGCTTCGGCGCGTATTTTCTCGGCATCCTCCCACTCTGATTCAGCCGATTTCTGACTGCTCTCAAGCGCTTCGATCATATTTTCAATCTGATTCGTTTCACTGTCAATTTGCTCTTTTGCCTTTTCGATAATCCGTTCATCGAGGCCGAGACGACGTGAAATCGCAAACGCATTACTTCTCCCCGGGACTCCGATCAACAAGCGGTACGTCGGACGCAGCGTCTCAACATCAAATTCGACGCTGGCATTGATCGCGCCTGCGCGGTTGTAAGCATACCCCTTTAATTCGCTGTAATGGGTCGTCGCCACGACGCTCGCTCCCCGCTCGTACACATCGTCAAGAATCGAGATCGCCAATGCGGCTCCCTCCGTCGGATCTGTTCCCGCGCCAAGCTCATCGAATAACACAAGGCTTTGAAAGTCAACCATGTCGAGAATGCTGACGATGTTCGTCATATGCGAGGAAAATGTACTTAAGCTTTGCTCAATCGACTGTTCATCGCCAATATCAGCGAACACCTGCTTATAGACAGCCATTTCGGAATCCTCTTCTACAGGAACGTGCAAGCCTGATTGGCTCATCAGCGTCAGCAGTCCGACTGTTTTCAAGGTGACTGTCTTCCCGCCTGTATTCGGGCCGGTAATGATCAGCGAACGGTAGTCCCCGCCAAGCTCAAGATCAATCGGGACGACTTCATCTTTATCAAGCAGAGGATGACGCGCTTTTTTCATTAAAATATAACCTTTTTCATTTAAGCGGGGCTTTGTCGCCTTAATCGCCTTGGCGTAATGCGCTTTGGCAAAAATGAAGTCGAGCGTTCCAAGCACATCAATATTAACAAGCAGCGCATCGGCTACTTCGGCCACTTCGGCCGATAATGCCGCCAAAATCCGTTCGATTTCGCGCGCTTCCCGGCTCTTTGCTTCCTGAAGCTGGTTGTTCAGCGTCACGATCGCCTGCGGCTCGATAAACAGAGTTGCCCCCGAGGCGGACTGATCGTGAACGATGCCGCCGAATGCTCCGCGATATTCCTGTTTGACCGGGATAACGAAACGTTCATTGCGAATCGTTACAATCGCATCGGAAAGCATTTTCTGCGTGCTGGAAGAGCGGGTAATGCTGTCAAGCTTCGTCCGGATGCCGGACTCGTAGCTGCGCACCTGCTGGCGAATCGTCCGCAGCGCCGGGCTGGCGGAGTCGAGCACATGGCCGTTGTCATCAATACATTGCTTAATGCTGCGTTCGACATCGGTCAGCACTTCAATCCGTTCAGCGTGCTCGTACAGGCGAGGTAGTTCAAGCTCCTCCTCTTCGACCATCGTCTGGATAAACTTCTTTAAACGGCGGCCGCCATAGATCGTGCTCGCAATCTCAATTAGCTCACTCGCCGACAGACTGCCGCCAATCTTCGCCCGCTTCGCATGAGGGGTAATGTCCGAGATGCCGCCAAGCGGAGCCTGCCCTTTCAACCGGATCACGGTTGCCGCCTCCGCTGTTTCCGCCTGCCATTCCTCCACCTCTTCGATCTCGGTTGACGGAAGGAGCTCGATCACTTTTTGCCGGCCAAGCGAGGAAGCGACATGTTCTCTAAGCTGCTGTTTCATTTTTTCATATTCTAATACACGAATGACTCTTTCCATAGTACACTCCTTTTATAACGATGGCTCGTTATCTCTTCATGGCCTGTTGCGCTGAAGAAATTGCTGCAGGCGTTCCAACGGCCACGTGTTCAGGACTGAGGAAGGGTCAAGCATCGCTTTTCTGGCGATTCCCGCCCCAAAGCTCATATCCTCCATCATCTTCATATGATGCGCATCGGTGTTAATCGCTATCACGACGCCGGCTTCTTCCGCCTTTTTCAGCCAATGGGCGGCAAGATCAAGACGAAGCGGATTCGCATTCAGCTCCAATGCTGTATTTGTTTCTTTCGCCAACTCAATTAATTGTTCAACATCAACCTGGTAGCCTTCTCTTTTTCCGAGCAGCCTTCCTGTCGGATGAGCGATCATGTCGACATGCTCGTTCAACAGAGCGTTTTTCAGCCGCTGCATAATCGTTTCCTGATCCTGCTGAAAGGAAGAATGGATCGACGCAATGACAAAATCGATCTCGGCCAGCAATTCATCCGGGTAATCGAGCGTTCCATCTGGTAGAATATCCATTTCAATACCGGTTAAAATGGTAAAATCATCATAACGCTGATTCAACTGCCTGATATACGCATGCTGCTCCTTCACCTGCTCAATGCTAAGGCCGTTGGCTACTTTCAAATAGCGCGAGTGATCGGTAATCGCGATATACTGATAGCCTCTTTTGCGCGCTGCTTCAACCATTTCCTCAATCGAATGAGCCCCGTCGCTCCACGTTGTATGCATATGGAGATCGGCAATAATGTCTGCCTCTTCTACATAACGGCGCGGCGCGGTCGCCTCCGCCTGCTCGATTTCGCCCTGGTCCTCACGCGCTTCCGGCGGAATATAGCTCAATCCGAAATAAGCAAAAAAAGCATCTTCGCTCGCAAATGTCCGCACCTTTCCGGTTTCTGCATCCTCCACACCGTATTCGCTGATTTTTTCTCCTCTTTTTTTCGCCAGCTGACGCATTTTGACATTATGCTCCTTCGAGCCGGTAAAATGATGGAGCGTCGTTGCAAACGCTTCCGGCTGGATAAGGCGAAAATCAATCGAGATCGGAAACGTCGCCGTTACTTCGACCGATACTTTCGTCTCACCGCTGGCGATCACCTTCGTTACCGCCGGCAGGGCAAGCAGCTGGTCCCGGACTTTTCCCGGCTCCGTTGTCGCAATAATGAAGTCCAAATCCTTCACTTCTTCCTTCAATCTCCGCAGGCTCCCGGCCCGCGAAAAGCGCTCGACCCCGTCCATCGTTTCGAGCGCCGCTTCGATTTCAGCGACTACCGGCAACACAACCGGCAGCGCCAGACGCTCAGGACGAGTCGTGACTTCTTCAATCGCCGCGAGCAGCTTTTCCTCCGTCTTCTTTCCAAAGCCGGCAAGAGATTGGACCTTGCCTTCCTGACAAGCCTGCTGCAGGCTTGTGAGATCGACGACATTCAACTCCTGATAAAGCTTGCCGATTTTCTTACCGCCAAGCCCTGGAAGCTTTAACAGTTCAAGCAGTCCGGCCGGTAAACTGCCAGCCAGCTCGTCATAAAGCTTCGAGGCTCCCGTCTGCTTCAGCTCGAGAATAACCTCAGCCGTCCCTTTGCCGATGCCTGATAAAGAAGCCGGGTCGTCCAGCTCGGCTAATGGTCGTTTATCGGTTTCCAATGCTTGGGCCGCTTTTCGATAGGCAGATATTTTAAAAGGGTTGTCCCCTTTGATTTCAAGATAGGTGGCAATTGCCTCAAGTACACGAATGACATCTTTTTTATTCATTCTCTTCCCCTCCCCTCTTATCATACCGATAGCCGGACAAGAAAATCAACGTTAAGCCGCCATACAAAAAGTCCGACCGATGAATCAAGCCGCCGCCTGCTTCATCACCTATCGGACTGTTCTTGCAACTAGATTGTATTTTCAATCCATAACGATTTAATCCATTCAGACAGAAATGGCGTATAGTTCATCATCAGCTGGACGACGATTGAGCCTTGCATCGCACTTTGCACCGCTTCGATTGGCAAGAGCGCGGCGACAAACAGCAAAACGAGTAAAATTAAATACGCTTCAATGAAGCAAAGAATACCGCCCAGCAGCTGGTTGAATGAGCGCAAAATCGGTAAGTGTGCCAGGAAATCCAGCATCGAACCAAGCAGGTGAAGCACAAGCTTTGTCCCGAAAAACAAGATCGCAAACGCAATCCCTGAATAATAAACGTTTTCCGCGTTAAACGTATTGACAATCATCCCGACCGTACTGTCCGAGGAAAACTGCGGATACGGAATCCACAGCCGAATATATGTAGCCAGTTCGCGAAAATAGCTATAGGCAACGAACAACGCTGCGACAAAGCTTACTAGATGAATAATTTGCAAAATAAAGCCACGGCGTCTGCCTATAAAAAAGCTGCAAAATAAAATAAACAAAATAAGAAAGCTTAGCATCCTACTCGTCTCCTGTCATCCGTTTCAGTTCCTTGAGAGCTTTTTCATGCTCTTCAAGCAACTTTTTATATTCATCGACAACATTTACCGCTGTTAACACGGCTAAACGGGTTGTATCTAAATAAGGGTTTCGTTTTCTGATTTCTCTCATTTTCTCGTCAACCATTTGAGCCACTTCCATTACATGTGTCGGAGGCTCATGACCGACAACCGTATATTGCTGGCCGTAAATGGTTACAGTTGTCCGTTGCTTTACCTTCCGCTCAGTCACGAAAAAGCCTCCTATCTCTCAATCGCTCCAATAAAATCCTACCTTCTATCATAACATGAAGGGTACTTAATGGAAATACAAATAAGAAAAGCGGCTATGTCCTGCTGTCTCAAGAGCCATTCGCCGGCATAGCCCTGCTTTCTGCAGGCACCAACCACAGCTAACTCCCTCTCTTGACCCGTAAAAAAAACCTGCTTCAAAAGGATTCATATCCCTTTGAGGCAGGCTCCGTAAATGGAATTAATTCCTACTTATTGACTTCCTCGCAGCTTCGCCCCGACTTGTTCAAGCTCAGCAATGACACGATCATGGACGCTCGTCACGTCTTCATCGGTTAACGTCCGTTCGGGATCAAGGTACGTTAATGAGAAAGCAAGTGATTTTTTGCCAGGTTCCATATGCTCACCTTGATAAAGGTCAAAGAGATAAACCTTTTTCAACAAGTCTCCCCCGGCTTGCTTAATGACCGCTTCAAGCTCGCCAGCCGTGCGCTCTGTCGGAACGACAAGGGCGATATCGCGCACCATCGCCGGGAAGCGCGGTAACGGCTCGTAAACCATCGGTGCTGTTTCAAATGTCAGCAACGCTTGAAGATCAAGCTGGTAAACATACGTTTCCTTCAAATCCTTTTCCTTTTGCACAGTCGGGTGGATCTGTCCGAGAAAGCCGATTTCTTCCTCATTCAATTTGATCACGGCCGTCCGGCCCGGATGCATGCCAGGCTTCTTCGCCTGTTCAAACTGAATATGCTCCGCAAGCCCGAGCTCTGCTGCCAACGCTTCAAGCACCCCTTTCACGACATAGAAGTCAACCGCCTTCTTTTCCCCCTGCCAGACGTGCTCATGCCATAGCCCGGTTAGAGCGCCGGCAAGCATTTCGCGTTCCTGCGGCTGGCTGGAAAGCTGCTTTTCCTCACTTAAAAAGATCGAACCAATTTCATAAATATGAACGTGCTGATTTTTCCGATTTAAATTATAGCTGATCACATCGAACAGGTGAGGAACTAGGCTCGTTCTCATCGTACTGCGATCCTCACTCATCGGCATCGCCAGCCTAACGGCATTCGCCTCTTTATCCGTCGCAAACCCGCGCGCTTTCTCCGGGCTTGTCAATGAATAGGTGATGACCTGTGACAGTCCCGCCTGTTCAAGCACCCTGCGGGCGAGACGGCGCTTTTGCTGATAAGGCGTTAACGCGCCCTGGGTCGTCGCACCAGTTGGCAGCGTTGTTGGGATATGATCGTAGCCGAAAAGACGGGCTACTTCTTCCATCAAATCCTCTTCAATTTGCAAATCGAGACGGCGTGATGGCGCCGTTACCCGCAATTGCTGCTCTGCTTCTTCATAGGCAAAGCCGAGCCGGTCCATAAACGTTTTCACTTCTGCGATTGAAATATTCATGCCAAGACGCTCATTCAGCCGGTTCATATCGAGATTGATGACAGCAGGCTGATGACTAAGCTCGTCCTGTTCCACAACGCCGGAAACAATCGTCCCACCGGCCAGCTCGGCAATCAGAGCGGCCGCCCGCTTGCCCGCTTCACGGACTCGGTTCGGATCGACGCCCTTTTCAAAGCGGGCGCTCGCGTCACTTCGCAGCCCGAGATCGCGGGAAGCCTTACGGATCGTCGCCGGATCAAAATAAGCCGCTTCAAGCAGGACCGTCGTCGTAGCCTCACTGACCTCAGAAGTTGCCCCTCCCATGATCCCGGCTATCGCCACCGGCTCCTTGCCATTTGTAATCACAAGATGGTCGCTTGTCAACGTCCGCTTCTGGTCGTCAAGCGTGATGATTTCCTCCTTGTCATGAGCGCGGCGCACAAGGACTTCCTTTGAGCCGAAGCGGTCATAATCAAAGGCGTGCAACGGCTGACCATATTCAAGCAGCACATAATTCGTTACATCCACGACATTGCTGATCGGCCGGATTCCCGCTGCCATTAAGCGAGTTTGCAGCCAAAGCGGTGACGGCCCGACCTTGACGTCCTTAATGATCGTCGCGCCGTAATACGGGTTATCTTCCTTCGCTTCAACCGCCACGCTGACATAGTCCTCCGCCCGTTCTTCGTTCGTCGCCAGCTCCACTGCCGGCAGCTTGACCTTCTTATCGTAGAGCGCCGCAATCTCATAAGCAACACCGAGCATATTGAGACAGTCCGAGCGGTTCGGAGTTAAATCGAGCTCAAGCACATGATCATCAAGGTTCAACGCTGCAAGCGCATCGCTCCCGACCTCGACTTCGCCCTGAAACACATAAATCCCATCGACGTACTCTTTCTGGATCAACTTCTGATCGATACCCAGCTCTTGTAACGAACAGATCATCCCTTGCGATACTTCTCCACGCAGCTTCGCTTTTTTGATTTTGAAATTGCCCGGCAGTACGGCACCAACCTTGGCGACAGCGACATACTGCCCCTTGGCGACATTCGGCGCTCCGCAGACGATCTGGACAGGCTCCTCTTCACCAATATCAACCTGGCATACATTGAGCTTGTCCGCATTCGGATGCTGCTGGCACTCCTTGACATAACCGACAACGACGCCGGATACCCCTTGATTTAATTGATGAATGAAATCAATTTCAATTCCGCCGCGCGTCATTTTTTCAGCAATTTCCTGCGGCGTTACTTCCGCGACATCGACGTAATCCTGTAACCATTTATATGAAACGAGCATCTCATTTCCTCCTTCAATATCTCCTGTTAAATCGGTCTAGTTCCGTTTGAATTGCGCTAAAAAACGAACATCGTTTGTATAGAAGTGGCGAATGTCATCAATATCATACTTCAGCATCGCCAAGCGCTCGACACCCATTCCAAAAGCAAAGCCGCTGTATTTCGTTGAATCAAATCCGCTCATTTCAAGCACACGCGGATGAACCATACCGGCTCCGAGCACTTCAATCCAGCCAGAATGCTTACAAATCCGGCAGCCATGACCGCCACACATTCCGCACGATACATCAACCTCAACAGAAGGCTCGGTAAACGGGAAAAAGCTTGGACGAAGACGAATCTCTCTTTCCGCTCCGAAAAAGGATTTCGCAAACGTTTCAAGAACCCCTTTCAAATCGCTCATCCGCACGTTCTCATCCACGTATAAGCCCTCAATCTGCATAAATTGATGAGAATGCGTCGCATCATCATCATCGCGCCGGAACACTTTCCCCGGACAAATGACTTTCACCGGCCCTTTTCCTTGATAACGTTCCATCGTTCTCGCCTGAACCGGCGATGTATGGGTCCGCAGCAAAAGCTCTTCCGTGAAGTAGAACGAATCCTGCATATCGCGGGCGGGATGATCCTTCGGCAGATTTAATGCTTCAAAGTTATAATAATCCGTCTCAATTTCAGGTCCTTCGGCAACAGAGAAGCCAAGACCGATAAAGGCATCCTCCACCTCTTCGACGACAGCCGTTAAAGGATGAGTGGAACCGGCCTGAACCGGACGGCCCGGTAAAGTGACATCAATGCTTTCGCTTGCGAGCTGGGCTTCAATCGCCGCTTCCTCGAGCGCTGCTTCCTTGCTGTCGACCTGTTCTTTGATCGCATCACGGACATCGTTGGCCATCTGACCAATGACAGGACGCTCCTCCGCCGATAATTTCCCCATGCCGCGCAATACTTCCGTAATCGGGCCTTTTTTTCCTAAGTAGGCGACCCGAACCTCCTGCAATGCTTTTTTGTCCTCGGCCTGCTTGACCTTTTCTAACGCTTCATCACGTAACGCTTCTAATTTTTCACGCATCTGTTTTCCTCCTTCTTTTCGACCATGAACTTGCTTTTGCTCCACACCCGCTTCGGGCTTCTTTCGGGCATCCGCTAACCGCACGACGCCCTCCCTCAAATCTTCCTGGAAATCGTCAAAAAAAGAGCCCTCAATCCCGGTAAGGGACGAAGACTCTCGCGGTACCACCCTAATTAACGCAGAAAAGTGGCGCTTCCCTGCATTCGCTCCATTGACTTAACGGCCATAAACCGGTACATCTTCACGAGAATCCATCTCCCGTGCTCCGATGCCTGCTCCAGAGCGAATTCGGAATTCCCTGCTATAAGAATGCTTTCAGTCAAGGCATTCTCTCCCTGCATAGCGGTGTCATTCGTACTACTCTCTTTCGTCGCATTTTGCTTTTTTCACTTGTATGATGATCGCTTTTTCATTATAGAAAAACTTCAGCGCCGATGCAACCTTATCCTCGTAAATAATAAAGGAGAATGCCGGTTGCCACGGCGACATTTAATGACTCCGCTTCTCCATAGATCGGAATGTACAAATTCTGGTCAGTCAGCTCGAGCAGCTCCTCTGACACCCCTTCTCCTTCATTTCCCATCAGCAGCGCGAAATCACGCTGCGGCTCAATCGCCGAATAAGAGCTGGCGCCTTTTAGAGCAGTGCCGAAAACAGGGATTTGCGCCTGTTTACATCGCTCCACCCAGTCCACTAAATCTCCTTTCAGCACCGGCAAGTGGAAAATCGAGCCTTGCGACGCTCGAATCAGCTTCCCATTAAAAATATCGACACAGCCGTCGCCTACAATGACACCGGTTAAGCCGGCGCTGTCTGCCGTCCTAATCATCGTTCCCAAATTCCCTGGATCCTGAACGCGATCCACTAGCAGATACTTTCCTTCCGTAATCTCGGCATCCGGCGTTTCAGGAAGCTCACATACGGCGATAACGCCCTGGGGCGTTTCCGTTTCAGCCAGCTCCTTCATCACTTGCGGACTGATCATAATGACGTCAAGCTCAGCCAGCGGCCACTCTTGGGGCGGGATCGTTTCATCGGTCAGCAGCACTGTATTTACTTTGATCGAGGCCCGTAACGCCTCTTCCACAAGATGAAAGCCTTCGACAAGAAACTGTCCGGCTTTCTCGCGCCCTTTTTTCGTATGAAGCTTTTTCCAGGCTTTTATTTGCTCATTTTTGCTCGAATCAATCCTTCGCATACGGTACTCCTTTACCTGTCTGTTCTATCCCTCATCATACCGATTTTTACAAACATAATCCAGTCTGATTTCAGCCATACTACAAGGAGAAAGAATCATGAACTGGAAAGGAGGGCACAAAGATGGGCTTTAACCTTCGTGGTGCGATTATGGCCAACATTCAGGGCAGCTCTGAAGAGGATGTCGAAGCAACAATTCTCGATGCCATTCAGCGTGGAGAAGAAAAAATGCTGCCGGGTCTTGGCGTGTTATTTGAAGTATATTGGAAAAACGCAGACGAGCAGCAAAAAGAAGAAATGTGCCAGCAAATCAGCCAGGGGCTGCAATAAACAGATAGAGGGATTACCGCCAACAGTGCCAGCTTTGACGGTAATCCCTCTTGATTTTTTTTGAGCCAACCATTAATCAAATGTAAGCTTTTCCACCGTTTCGCGATCGAGCTTTTTGATGACCTCCACGAGCAGCTTCACCGTATTTTCATAATCATCGCGGTGCAGAATCGCGGCGTGAGTATGAATGTAGCGGGTCGCGACTGTAATTGACAGCGCCGGAACGCCGTTCGCCGTTACGTGAATCGCGCCGGAATCCGTGCCCCCTCCGGCCATCGAGTCATATTGATACGGAATGTCATGCTCATCAGCAGTTGCCGTTACAAATTCACGCAAGCCTTTGTGCGAAATCATCGAAGCATCATACAAGACGATTTGCGGCCCTTCGCCCATTTTGGCGAGAGCTTCTTTTTCCGTTACCCCAGGCGTGTCGCCGGCGATGCCGACATCAATCCCGAAGCCGATATCCGGCTGAATCAAATGCGCTGATGTCCGCGCGCCTCTTAAGCCGACCTCTTCCTGAATCGTTCCGACTCCATACACCGTATTCGGGTGCTTTGCATCCTTCAATTCGCGCATGACATCAATCGCAATCGCGCAGCCAATCCGATTATCCCACGCTTTTGCCATCAAATACTTTTCATTCTTCATGACGGTGAATTCACAAACCGGGACGACCGAATCGCCAGGACGCACGCCGAATTCAAGCGCTTCCTCTTTGCTTGAGGCGCCAATATCAATGAACATATCCTTTTTATCAACCGGCTTCTTCCGGACATCGGCTGGAAGAATATGCGGCGGCTTTGAACCGATTACCCCCGGAATGTTCCCTTCCTTTGTCATGACTGTAACGCGTTGGGCCAGCATCACCTGCTCCCACCAGCCGCCGACGGTTTGAAAGCGGAGAAAGCCTTTGTCATCAATGCTTGTGACCATAAAGCCGATTTCATCGAGATGACCGGCAATCATAATTTTCGGGCCGTCCGCCTGACCGACCTTTTTGGCGACAAGGCTGCCAAGCTTATCAGTCGTCACCTCGTCGGCATATGGCTGAATATAGCTTGTCATCACTTCTCTCACTTCACGCTCATCTCCTGAAATGCCGTTCGCATCAGTCAGGTCTTTTAGCATTTGCAGACGTTCATCAAGCTTCTTCATTATGTACATTCCTCCTATGATCAAGTAGTGACTTATTAGTAGTATACATAAAAAGCGTGGTCCTACTCACTTCATCTAATAACCGACATCCTGCCGTTCATGATTCACTTTATTTTTAGCCAAATAGCCGGCTTCGATTTCCTCGTGGGAAAAACCGAGCTGCTGGCCTAACGCCAGGAACGCTTCCATCAAAGCGTGATAGTTCTCTTCCGTCGGAGCAAGCTGCAGTCGGTGTGTCGTTTCCATCACGATGAGAAATTGCCCGGTCAGCGTTTCCTGATGGCCATATGACTGAAGCGGCTGCGGGTAGCGAAATCCGAGCGCCAGTCCGAGTGTCAGCACGAAATGCAAGCCGTCGACATACTCCTCCAAAATAACACCTCGCTCAGAGGCCGACTTGCGGCTCCAATATTTAAAGCAGCGCGTTTCGTTCGCCAGTTCGCCAAGCTCCACAAGAAGCGCCAGCTGCTGCTCCTGAAACAAATCAGCCTGCGTCAGCTGATGCTCGGTCATAATCCGGTTGTTTAATGTCTCCTGGATGTCAAATAGCTTCTGAATATCCAACGTTATCCCTCCCCTTGAACTTGATTATAACAATTTTTTTCAAAAAAGATGCAACCAAATCTTTTCTGATTCGTATAACTGAATAACTACTTTACTTCCTTTATAAAAGTATGTCAAAATCATTCTATTCACTGATCCCTCATAAAGGAGGAATGAAACATGGTCATTCTCTTTCGTTTCTTAATTTTATTAGCTCTTATAATCCTGGCTTATTCGGCCTTAAAGTATTTATTTCACCCGCGCCGCAAGCTTGAGCAGGCGCATGAACGCCAGCAGTTTTTCTTTTACGATGATGAGAAGGACGTCAGGAAAAACTTCCTCCTCACCTACAAAGGTGTGATGTTTGAAGGGGAAAAATATTTAGGGACGACAGAGGACTCCTTCGAGATTGTTTCCGTCTATATTTGGGCGAGACAAACCGACCGGCTGAACGGATTTTCCAAAGAGGATTTTCAATTTATTGCCGATGATGTTCATCTTCGCTACCCGAATGCAAAAATCGAATGGAAAAGCCCGATTAAAGAGCTGCTGCGAAAAGAATAAGCAAGAGGGGTGTGCCAAAGGGGAAAATACCCTTTTTGACACACCCCGTCTTTTTCATTACGAAGCTTATGAGACAGCTCCCACTCATTCTTTCTTCTCCGCAAAAAAGCCGGCCCAGCTGACAGACGTTGTGCGCTTCGGCCGAAAAAAGAGAAACAGCAACGTCAAAAAAAGAATAAATACGACCGTACCGACGAGCGGCAGTGCATGCAGCATATCACCAAAGGATGTATAAACAATCGCCGGTGGAATACTGACGATAAAGGATTGCTGTGTATACTTTTTAACATTGTCTGTCGTTTCCATAATATAAAGCGACACAAGATGGAAATGAACAAACGGCATCAGTCTCATCACCATCATTTGCGGCAATGTCAGGCGATATTCATCTTTCAGCATGCGCCGTTTTAAAGCAGCGACCTTTTTCCTGACACCCGGAAAGAGATAAACGAGCCAATAAAAAACGAAGCTGACTGCTGTCAGACCGACAATCGAGTAGAGTGAGCCGGCCAACGTCCCGAATAAATATCCGCCTAGCAGACAAATAAACAGAACCGGAATGAAGAAAATCTGTCTGACGACATGGAGCAGAATAAAAAACAGCGGGGCGAGCCAACCGCTTTGCTCAATTACGAATAAAGACTTTCTTAGAAACTCTTCCATTGTCAGCTCCACCTCCTCTACTACATTATGCTTGTATCGCTGAAATGATGAAGGCGAGCGCCAGCACCTGGATCACGATAATAAGCGGTACCCCGATCATAAAACGCTTATGCTTCGTTTTATGATGAAAAAATCTCATTCCTACATTATGATAAGTGGGATTATTGTACATTCATACTCTAACTCGATTATTATTGGCTTTTTAGTAAAATTAGATCAATTTTACTTTTGGACAAAAAAACTATTATTATTTTCTACTATGATAAAATAATTGGATTAATATTGGTAAATTGGTTCAATATCGTGTTCTTTTTCACATGAAAAAATTGGACAATTTTCACCATGTAAATCTACATTAATAATATGACCTTAATTCTTTCCTTTTTGCTACTCGCCCCATAAAATCGAATCTTATTCAAATTTCGGTTATAATTATTTGTGGTTCATAAAATTAACTCCTTTACATAATTCAAATAATTGAGATTTAAAGGAATAAGATGGAGGTTAATTTGGAATTGATTTTTCTTGTATTTGTATACTTATTTTTCATTAATACTGTTGGTATGGTATTGATGTACCTAGATAAAAAAAAGGCTATCAAAGGGGAGTGGAGAATTAAAGAAAAAACATTATTTAAAATTGCGTTGTTGGGTGGCTCTGTTGGAATTTTGCTAGGCGGCCAGCAATTTCGGCATAAAACCCACCATAATTCATTCAAATATGGAATTCCGGTTATCATTACATTCCAAATCGCATTGATCATCTTTGCCATTTATTTCTTTCAAAATAACCCCATTTGATGAAAGGACATAAAATGCAATTCACCAATAATCCCCAAAACTAAATAATGGTTTTATCATAAAAAGGGATAACGTTCTGCTATCCCTTTTACATATGATTCTATTCTTTTACTTTTAGCAATCGTAAACTGTTTAATGTTACAAGTAACGTTGCTCCCATATCAGCAAATATCGCTATCCATAGTGTTAACCAACCGGGCATGACTAACAGTAATGCCACTAATTTAATCGCTAAAGAGAAGGTAATGTTTTGCTTGATGATTGTTAAAGCCTTTCGGCTTAATTTTATTGTATATGGTAATCTACTCAAATCATCAGACATTAATGCGATGTCAGCCGTTTCTAAAGCTGTATCAGTTCCAGCACCACCCATCGCTACACCAACAGTAGATGCTGCAAGTGCTGGAGCATCGTTCACGCCATCTCCGACCATTCCCACACTTTGATGCTTTTCTCGAAGTTCTTTAATGAAATTCAACTTATCCTCTGGAAGTAAATCAGCTTTAATATCAGAAACACCAATTTGTTTTCCAATTGCACTTGCAGTTCTTTGATTATCACCTGTAAGCATTACTGTTTCAATTCCAATATTATTCAATTTACCGATGACTTCTTTTGATGTTTCCCTAATTTCATCAGCTACAGCAATTAACGAAAGAATCTCTTTTTTCGTTCCTAGCACCATCACGGTTTTTCCTTGGGTCTGCATTTCTGTAATCTTTTGTTTTCTATCACTTTCAATGCTTCCATGCAATTCTTCAAAAAGTGCTGGGCTTCCGACATAATACATTTCGTTATTTACTTTGGCTTTTACACCTTTACCCGTAATGGATTGGAAGTCTTCAATCATTACATCATTAAAGTCTGATCCATTTTCTTCTGCTTTTCTCATAATTGCTGAAGCAAGTGGATGCTGCGATCCTTTTTCAATGGCTGCTGTTATGGTCATTAATTCATTTTCATTTCCACCATATGTCACAATGTCTGTTACAGCAGGAATCCCTTTTGTTAATGTTCCTGTTTTATCAAAGGCAATCGCTTTTAAGTGTCCTGCTTCTTCTAAATGGATACCACCTTTAATTAAAACACCATTTTTCGCTGCATTTCCAATTGCTGTAACAACAGCAACTGGAGTTGAGACTACTAAGGCACAAGGACAACCAACCACTAATACAGCTAATCCTTGATAAATCCATTGGCTCCAGTCTCCCCCAAATAATGGTGGAACTACCGCAATTAAAAGAGCTAGTATCACAATAGCTGGTGTATAGTATTTTGCAAATTTATCGACAAACGCTTGAGAAGGGGCCCGTTCTGCTTGAGCTTCTTCTACCAAGTGAATGATTTTTGAAAGAGTAGTATCTTCAACTCGTTTTGTTACTTTAACCTCAAGTAACCCTTCTTCATTCAAGGTTCCTGCAAATACTTCATCATCTGTGGTTTTCATTACTGGAACACTTTCACCTGTAATCGCAGCCTGATTTAATGCCGATGTGCCTTTAACCACTACTCCATCCATTGCTAACTTTTGACCGGGCTTAACAATCATGATGTCTCCAACTTGAATATCATCAACATGAATCATCATTTCTTCATTGCCACGTCGAATTAACGCTTCTTTTGGGGCAATATCCATTAAAGATTCAATAGATTGACGTGCTTTATCCATTGAATAACGCTCTAATGCTTCACTAATCGCAAATAGGATAACAACGGTTGCCCCTTCACCCCATTCACCAATGATTGCAGCTCCTATAATGGCAATAGTCATAAGCGTATTCATATCGAAATTTAATCTGCTTAGATTTTTGAGACCTTTAATGAATAACGAATATCCACCGATTAAAATGGACGCTGCATAACCAATTGTCGGTAGAACATGCTCCTCACCATACTGCTCTCCTAAGAACCAGCTAACTACAAGTAAAAGAGCTGATATATATACCTTAATATTTTCTTTCTGCTTCCAAAAAGGTTCTCGTTCTACCCTTTGTTCTTTTTCATCTCGAATTTTTAAATTTTCAAATGCTCCTGCTTTTTCTAATTCTTCAATTGTTGTCGTCCCTTTAACATAAACTTTAGATGCTCCGAAGTTTACTTTCGCATCCTGAACACCGGGAAGTTCTTTAACATTATTTTCAAAAATGGCTGCACAGTTAGTACAAGTAAATCCTTGAACACGATAGGCTTTCATTTCTTCTTCAGCAAGTTTTGCTTTCTCACTAGACATTGCTCTTCACCTCTTTCTTATGTGCTAATGCAATCATCATAATTTGTCTGATATGCTCATCATCTAATGAATAAAATGCCAGTTTGCCTTCTTTTCTAAATTTCACAACCCCCTGTTTATGAAGGAAGCGTAAATGATGAGAAGCATTTGCAACTGTAACACCTACTATATTTGCGATGTCACACACACATAGTTCTTCATCTTGACACAAAGCATAGGTAATTTTTGCTCTATTTTCATCTGCAATAGCTTTTAACATTTGGGCAACACTAACAATGTCAATTGCTTGTAAATCCCCTTGTATTCGATTGACTTTTTCTTCATCATAACAATAAATCTCACAGGTATCTTTTTTATTCATTATCTCACTCCATTCTCATTCAAGTCTTCATTTGATTATAGTATACTTCATTTAACCAAAAACATTCAAGTATATATTTGAATGAAATTAAAATAGGAATTTGTATAATTCTAACTCCTGATGTTCGTTTTTTTTAATTAACCTTTCTTAGCATAAAATTAAATCCACAATTTATTTATAAAAACAAAAAAACAAGCTATTCATTATAGCTTGTTTTCTATGAGTTTTTGCGTTCAACTATCCTCTAATTCCTTAGATTTTAAATCAACTAAAGGATACAATTTTTTTATTATTCTGATCAGCAACTTCCTTACGCAATTTATTGTTTTCAATTTCTAATTTTTGAATATCCTTTTGTCTATCTTCTATTTTTTGGATAAGACGTTTATTTTCAGCTTCTAACTTTTCTATATATAATTTCATTTCGAAGCTGTCAACTACTTTCTGTCTTAATCCATCTATATACATGGAAAGCTCCCCTTTTTCACTTTTGAGCTTTTTAGTCCTATTTATATTCAAAATGTCTTCTTTTTCAATTTCTTGAATTCGTTTTTCAATATAGAGTTTTAATGTATTTGTATTTAGGTTAATCTGGCTTCTTGGTACTTTTGCCCCCGATGAAACAGAGGAAATAGATAGTTTATTAGACTGCTTTATTTGTTCTTTTAATTGTCTTTGTTTCATACAAAACTTTTGTAGATATTCTTCTAACAAGATCAATTGGTCCTGTATTTTTACGCTACTAATTTCACTTAATTCACCAATACCATATCTTAGAGTGTTTTCATTTACACACTCTCTAAGTTCAATGTCGATGCCCATTTGGTAATCTCCTTGTTAACATTTTCAATATCGGAAATTATGATTTCTAATTGTGGGTAAGAAGATAAGATGAATTCTTTTCCTTTCTCGTTCAAAATAGAAAGAAGTAATTCATGCTCTTGTAAAACCCGGTTTTGATAAAACTTAATTAAAGAAGAATATTCATTCTCATAATCCCTTTGATACTTTGAGTCCTGTTGAACTAATTCTTTGTTATGTTGAACGATTTTTGACTTATCAATAAATCGTTTATAGGTGAAATCAAACGATTCAATATTAGGTACTTTTGGACTTAGAAAATACCATTTTTCAAAGGTTGCAAGACGATATTGACGCTCACACAACATTCCTAAATGTTTAGTACATACCCCAACGATGCTTTCACGTAAGGGGTTATATTTTAAGGTATTGATAATTTCATCAATATCCTTAAAAATATTGAATTTCTTCTTTTGGAGAAATTTATTTATCTCTTCATATGCTTTAATTAATTCTGGTTCTGATAGTTCTTTTTTTATAAAGTGATTTTGATTGTTTAGTTCCAAACCTAATGAAGTTCCATCCTTCGTTGCCCGTTTGAATAATGTTTCCTTTATAAGTTCATCTCTAAAATAGTGCTTTGTCATTTCTTCAGTCAAATGATTCATATGCTCTCTTATCCATTGCAAACTAACTTTATCCTTTAGAATATTAGCCACGGCTACTCTAAATTGATGTGGATTTAAAGTATAAAAAGTATCACCTATTTTTGGAACATTTGGTAAGATTTTTGGGATTGTACCTTTTAAATAGCTGTCAATTTTCATTAAATGAATTTGGGCTTTTTCATACTCAGATATATGATCAAACAATTCATTTTGATTTCTATAAAAAAAGGTATCAAAGATGTTATCAAACGTTGTCCGACCATAAATCTTATTAAACTTGTTCAAAAATAGATAATTGGTGCTTCCCATTTCTCTCCCGTTTTTTGAAATTTTCACAAGAGTTTGGTAAGCCTGTACAGTTTCAGGAAAAGCGATTGTTTTAGTCCATTTGCCATTATTTTCAGCAGTTGTTTTAAAAGTAAAAAATTCAAGTATAAATGCTTTTGCTTTTTTGTTTAATATTGTAATGTCCTTCAATTTACCAGCTTCTAATCTATGGAGTTCTCCTTTTCTCATACCTGTGTGGGATAAAATAACAATTAGACACGCCATCATACGATCTTGTTTTCTAAGGCTTTCATCCTTCATATCTTTTAAGGCACATTTAACAACACGATTAAAAATTCTTTTTGGGATATTTGGTGTTTTATGAGCCTCTTTTTCCGCTTTTCTTTCTACTATTGGAACAGTAAGTGTCTTTTGAAACTCCGATAAATCTATGTCACATCCAGCAAATTGAACTTCCTGTAAAAACCTACCAACACCTTTAAGAAGCGTTGATAGATAATTTTTTGTAATATTATTTTTTTTAAGAGTTTCCACATATCCCTTGATGACCTCTGGTGTTAGGTATCTTAAATCATACATATATTTTTCTTTTTCCAGATAAAAAATGAATCTTCTTATCTCGTTGAATCTGCTATAAACTGTACTGCTTCTATTTCGTTTAGTAAACAGCTCACGCAGCATAATTTTTTTCAATAATACTCTAAACATTTTTGACTTGATAGGGGAAAAATCAAGTGGGTGTGCCTTTGGGTGTAGTTTATCGGCAATCTCCCATCTATTATCAGAAAACCTCAAATTTGTCCTAATCAAGAGTGGGGGTTCATCAATAAAATCACTTTTTAGGTAATTCTGTTGCCCAGATAATGTACTTGCATTATCTATATTCCATTCTATTTTCTCAGTGTTCATTTTTCCCCCTCCATAATCGAATACATTTTTGCTAAGTAACTTCCATACAACTCCATCAACCCCGAATAAAAGTTCCTTTCAGCAACCGAGGTCGCATTTTCTTTATTTTTTTTATAAACTTTCATTTTCTCTTCAAAATAATAACTACGTTCAACAGTTGTTACAAACTTTTTACAAGTCAAACATTTATAAAAACTATCTTCTTCCAGTTCAACTTTTATACATGGTTCACTTGCACAATTCCCTGCACCATCTTGAACAGGTGGCAAGTCTTTAACTGATTCAATATCCACAATTTCTCCCTGTAATTCATCATCCAAAATTGAAACTTCATAAAGTGCCTCAACATACCTTTTTGTATTCTCTCTATCACGATAATGTTTAGCTGCAACCCCGGCTGTGTTTCCTGTGATTACACCAACCTCTAATGTTGAAATAAGACCATCCTCAACCATTTGCCAAGCTCTCTCAATATATGTATCTCGTAAATTATTAGGGCTATACTGCAATCTAATTTTTTCTTGATCATATAAGTTCTTACAAACTTCTGTAAACAAACGAATAAATCTGCCCTTTATTCTAATCACTTTATTATCAAGATAGTAATGACTACAAATAAAAATATATTTTTTTAAAGGTGAATCTGCTTTTTCATAAATTGCTTGAGTTAGTTTTAAAGCCCTTTCAATTAATCGAATATGTTCTATCATGAAGACCTCTGTCTTATATTTTCTTCCAGAAGTCTTAGAGTAATATTTAATTGTGCCAAATTCCCCACTATCATCAATTGATACAATGCAATCTCTTTCTAATCCCAATATCTCACCGTGACGAAGTTTTGTTTCAATAGATAATTGTAAAACAATTAATAATATTTCATCTTCTTTTGTCTTTACTCTTCGAGTAAATTCCTTTTGTATTTTGGTAAAGTCTTCTGATGGAATTGGAATTCCACCCTTATTTTCAATTTGAATTGAACTGAATTGGTCAATACTCAACATAGTAATGCTATATTTTCGTTGAATATGTTTTAGATAACTGCGTATGATAACAATTCGTGACTTGGTTGTTTTATCGTTGTATTTTTCATTTGATATGAGACTTGCATGATAAAAAATTAAAAATCTGTTTGAAAAAGGCTTAACCTCACTTGAACCCAATAGTTTGTCGGATACCGTTAATGAAGGTTTTAAGGTTAATACTTTCATTTCATCTTGATAATACATTTCTGCTTGGTTTAAAAAGTCTACTAAGACATAAAAATGGTTGTAAGTACCTCGATATGTCAAATCAGATTTCCATATGTAATCTTTTAAGTCTTCTCTAAATTCGATATTGTGTACCTTCTCAAAGTTCATAAAGGAATTATTAATGTTTCCTATGTGAGTTCCACTTTTATTAAGGTCAGCAACAACAAACCACTTATCGCTTTCAGAATAGTCGCCTATTCCATTGGTGTTTACAACCTCATAGCCCTCTTCAAGACTTTTTTGATATAGGTTGTGTGTGAAAAGATCTCTGTTGAAAAAAAACGAATTGAATAACCTTTCTCCTGTTTCTTCTAAATACATATCATCTATGTATCTATAAAACATTGAGAGAAAAGGGTAGGCTTCACGTCTTCCAAGAGGATTATATTCATCATTCATGCGATTAAAATAGATCAATTGCTCTTTAAACGTTTTCTCGTTAAAATCCTCAAATCTATTAATTTTGTAGCCACTTAAACTATCCTCAAATAATGTAGTCATTACTCTATGTTGGATGGTAAATTTGAAACCGCTTTGTTGATCAAAAATCTCTAAAAAACTTTTCACAATACTAAATATAAACTTATTATCCGTAGGCATAAAAAAATTGCCGTACATGAACTTATTATGAGCGTAATAACCTATCTGTATAATTTGTCCAACCTTTGAATTAATAGGAAAATTGGTACTGATTCTTTCAATAAAAGGAGTTATATTAAGTTTTTTCTTACTTCTCAATTCAAACTCATATGGCAAGAACAGATTTCTATAATTTACTATAAACGATTTCACTTCGGGATTCGTAATCACATCAAAAGAGATGATATTTTGATATAAATTGCTAATCATCTCTCTTGATGTTTGAGAAAAATTACCAAGTTTAGAGATTTCATGAAAAATGAAACAATAATTTTCCCAATTAAAATCTTCTTGGCTTCGTATGTATTTTCCGATAATTAACAAAAATTTTTTGATATACAATAATTTCAAGTTTCCTCTTTTTGCTTTGAATTTCCGTTTCATCAGAATGTCGCAGGTGTCCTTAGTTTGAAGCCATTCCCAAATTAAATTTTTTATTTGCAAATCGGATTCAAGAGATGCAATTATTGAGATAATGGTCTCGTTTTCAATGTCAGTATAATAATCATTTGTTTTTGTCTTTATCATAAATCTCTTTGTACCTTTCGTTGTTTTTCCTCAATAATTCTACTTTATCTTCATCATCAGGATTATAATAGGCTTCGCAACTTTTCGGACTTGCATGACGAAGTTCTTTTTGCAACTCTAAAATTTGCATTCCACTTTTAACTCGTTTCATAGCGAAAGCATGTCGAAAACGATGGCTTAAATTAGTAGATTTAGAACCTTTATCTACATGAATCCCTGCTTCTTTAAAAATCCCCCGAAGAACATACCCCCATCCAGCCTGTGTAATAGGAGTATAGTGTTGGTGATTTAAAAAGATATATTGATTCTCATTGTTTACAAGGGGAGTCGTACTAACCCTGTCTGCTACTGCATTATTTTTTAGGTTTTCCCTTTTAATTGGACTTTTACTTAATAGAATGTCATCTCTCGATTCGTCTATGTATTCTTGAATCAATTCTGCCATTTCTTCTTCAATTAGAACCGTCTGGTATCCAAGGTGATTACCTTGTTCTCTATACCAAGCATCATTATATTCATCTTTCGATGTAGGAGTTATAACCCCTTTGGCCCTTTGTGTAGGCTTGTCAGACATTCTATCACGGATGATGAGGTTATAATAACCTTCTTTATATGATGGCACTATATCTTCAAATGTTAGCCCTAAAACCTCTCCTATACGCAGCCCATAATTATACATCAAATCAATAATCACTTTTTCACGTATCCCATAGCTTCTTTCAATTACATCCATAATTCTTTCGTATTGATAAGGCTTTATGTATTTCGGAACAGATTGTTGCTTAAATACTTTTTTATTTACCTTGTATCGTTCCTGTGTCCCTTTATGTGCATGTGCAAAGAATCCATTACCTATAGTTGTACCTATTTTTATCGTTTCAAACAAAAATGAATCTTTTATGCCATACATTTTCTCTAAAAAATTTCTATAAACATTTAGATAGTTGTTATATGTCTGATTGTCTCGTCTAACTCGAAGATCAACACTCCATACACTACCTTCTTTTTTTCCCCCTTCTAAAAACAAGCGTAGATCCCTAATATCACCGTTAGTTAAATTTTGCGGATTATCAATATGTACAAGTTCCAAAAAGGAGTAGAACACCTTTAAAGCTGAAAAAGCAGTTTCTCTTTTTTTATATTTGTCATCGCCAATCTTTTCATTCAAATAGATATTGGCATCTTCTATTAAGTTTCCTTTTAAATCTGTAATTATGAAGTAAGTTTTCCTTCTTACGGTTGATAGCTTTATAAAGCCAATTATCCCAAACTTTTGGATAAGCTCATTATTGCTGTCGTATCGTTCATAAACTGTTCCTAACGATGTTTGTCTATCCTTAATTACACCCATATAGTTTTACCCCCAAGGTATAAGGTCCTCGGTCTATCGACCTGCGGATACGCCTCCCGCTGTGGGCTACGTCCCCATCCAACTACAAATAGAACCTTTATGTTTTTCTTTATAACTGGATATAGACAATAACCCCACTAATCATAAGTATAGAACACCATAAAAAAATATCCAATACTTTCTTGAAATCATGTACAGATACTTGGCTTTTCATAACCGATATAGGAGCCTACGCTTCCGCCGATGATCGCCCAAAGAAAAAGCGTCCGCTCCGAAATGCGCCTCTGTCTCTTTCGGGCTTTCTGCTTATCGGCCCCTACAACAATGAAAGAAAGCACGTTCACGATTAACAAATAAAGGACTCCTGCTCCCATGTTTGGACACCCTTTCTAAAAAACCGCGTAGCGGCATCAGAAAAAAAGAGAGGGGCCCCAAAAAGCCGTAGGCTCCGGGACACCCTCTCTTCCTTTTTGTGAGATAACCCCTAGGCACTATATCCGCTGCTTCAGAGCTGTCTCTTCTTTATGCGTTAAGGCTTGCTTTTGCTTTTTCAGCAAGCTGAGCGAATGACTTCTCGTCATTGACAGCAAGGTCAGCAAGCATTTTACGGTTTACATTGATCTCAGCAAGCTTAAGACCGTGCATGAAACGGCTGTATGAAAGACCGTTCACGCGGGCAGCCGCATTGATCCGTGTAATCCACAGCTTACGGAAGTCGCGCTTCTTCTGGCGACGATCACGGTAAGCATAAAGCAAGGACTTCATTACTTGTCCTTGAGCTGATTTGAATAATGTATGTTTTGAACCGAAATATCCCTTTGCTAACTTTAAAACCTTCTTACGACGACGACGAGCGACATAACCGCCTTTTACTCTTGGCATCGCAGTTCCCTCCTTTTTTCTATCAGAAAAACATCAATTATTTTTTGTACGTTAACATTTCACGAATACGTTTGAAGTCACCAGAGTGAACAATCGCAGATTTGCGGAGCTTTCGCTTCTGCTTCGTTGATTTGTTTGCAAATAAGTGACTAGTGTAGGCGTGTGAACGCTTCAGCTTTCCAGATCCTGTTTTCTTGAAACGCTTTGCAGCGCCGCGATGAGTTTTCATTTTTGGCATAACTCAGGTCCTCCTTTAATCTACTTCAAATCGATGTTACTTCTCCACCTTTGGAGCCAAGATTAAGAACATGCTGCGTCCTTCCATCTTCGGCTTTGCCTCGATCGTGGCAACATCTTCACATTCTTTCGCCAGACGCTCTAATACCCGGCGTCCGATTTCGGAGTGGGTAATCGCCCGTCCGCGGAAGCGGATCGCAGCCTTTACCTTATCTCCCTTTTCCAGGAATTTACGCGCATTACGAAGCTTTGTGTTAAAGTCATTATCTTCAATCGTCGGGCTAAGACGAACTTCCTTGACGTTAATGATCTTTTGCTTCTTGCGTGTTTCCTTGTCTTTCTTTTGTTGTTCATAACGGAATTTTCCGTAGTCCATGATACGACACACAGGCGGTTTCGCAGTTGGAGCGACACAAACTAAATCAAGGTTGACATTCTGCGCCATTTCAAGCGCTTCCTGCTTCGACTTGACCCCAATCTGATCACCGTTTGCTCCAATAAGACGTACTTCACGCGCACGAATCCCTTCATTGACCAACATGTCTTTACTAATAATGAGCCACCTCCAAAGGATTTTAAACGGATCAAAGCACTTCACGCATATTGCTTCCATTCAGAAGAACGGAATGGTACATGCTCCTCATTCAATATAAAAAAAGTGCAGGCACAATACGCCCACACTTTGTTCATTTGAAAAATGAATGTTATTGTACCTGCCAACTGCATTCGCGTCAATCAGGTGAGAAGCGGGCGCTTCTGCTTTGTGTCCAATGTGTAATTGTTTACTTGACAACTATAGCATACCCGTTGATAGGTGTCAACTCGTTTAGCGACCGACCTATTTATTTTACCGTTAATAGGCTGAGATTGCAATGACGAATTTTCCCTGATTGTCTGCTTACTTCTTTACTTCCGCACTCAGCTGCTCAATGAACTGCTCGAGCGGGACGGATTGCGAGTCCTGCTCCCCGTACTTGCGGACGTTGACGGCGCCTGCTTCCATTTCCTTATCACCGATAACGAGCATATAAGGAATCTTCTGCATTTGCGCTTCGCGGATTTTGTAGCCGATTTTTTCATCGCGCTCGTCAATATGAACACGGGCCCCGAGCTGCTGCAACTGCTCCTGCACCTGTTTTGCATAGTCCAAATGGACATGCGGTGAGACCGGAATGACCTGAACCTGCACCGGCGCGAGCCATGTCGGGAAGGCCCCCTTGTATTCTTCAAGTAAAAAGGCAACAAACCGTTCCATTGTCGAGACGACGCCACGGTGGACGACGACTGGACGATGCTGCGCGCCATCCTCGCCGACATAGGTTAAATCAAAGCGCTCCGGCAGCAGGAAGTCAAGCTGGACTGTAGAGAGCGTTTCATCCTTGCCGAGAGCGGTGCGGACTTGTACATCGAGCTTCGGACCATAGAAAGCCGCTTCTCCTTCCGCTTCATAATAGTCGACATCGCCCAGCTCATCCATTGCTTCCTTCAGCATTCCCTGCGCTTTTTCCCACATCGCATCATCGTCGAAATATTTTTCCTTATCCTCTGGATCGCGATAGGAAAGACGGAACTTATATTCCTTGATGTCAAAATCCTCGTACACTTCGCGGATGAGGTGAACGACGCGCAGGAATTCCTCCTTGATCTGGTCAGGACGGCAGAAGATGTGCGCATCATTTAACGTCATCCCTCTGACACGCTGCAGTCCGGAGACCGCCCCCGACATTTCGTAGCGGTGCATCATTCCAAGCTCGGCTATCCGCAACGGAAGCTGACGGTAGCTGCGCATTTCCTGCTTGTACACCATCATATGGTGCGGACAGTTCATCGGGCGGAGAACAAATTCCTCGTTATCGCGCTCCATGACCGGAAACATATCGTCCTGATAGTGATCCCAGTGGCCCGACGTCTTGTACAGCTCGGCGCTGCCGAGAATCGGCGTATACACATGCTGGTAGCCCAGACGCTCTTCTTTATCGACGATATAGCGCTCGATAATGCGGCGCACCGTCGCTCCTTTCGGCAGCCAAAGCGGCAGTCCCTGACCGACCTTTTGGGAAAGGGCGAAAATACCAAGCTCTTTCCCAAGCTTGCGGTGATCCCGCTCCTTCGCTTCCTCGAGCAGACGAAGATGCTCCTGCAAGTCCTCCTTCTTAAAGAAAGCCGTCCCGTAAATACGCTGAAGCATTTTATTTTTGCTGTCGCCGCGCCAATACGCGCCCGCTAAACTGAGCAGCTTGAATTCCTTCACTTTATTCGTGCTCGGGATATGAACACCGCGGCATAAGTCGAAAAACTCTCCCTGCTCATAAATCGTCAGCTTTTCCCCTTCCGGAATCGCGCTGATTAATTCAAGCTTGTACGGATCACCGAGCTCTTCGTAAATCCGAATCGCTTCGTCCCTTGATACTTCAACGCGCTTGACCTCAAGATTTTCAGAAATAATCTTTTTCATTTCCTTTTCGATCTTCGGCAAGTCTTCTGCTGTAATGGATTCCTCAGCATCGATATCATAGTAAAAGCCGCCTTCAATGACCGGGCCTATTCCTAAATGAACATTTTTGTACAGCCGTTTAATCGCCTGGGCCATAATATGAGCCGTGCTGTGGCGCAAAATGTCGAGCGCATCCTCGCTATCCTGCGTGACAATTTCAATCTTTCCATCTGTTTGAAGCGGCGTTCTTACATCAACCAGTGTACCGTTGTGCTTCCCGGCCAGCGCTTTCTTTTTCAGCCCCGGACTAATCGAAGCCGCTACCTCTTCTGTCGTTGTCCCCTGAGGAAATTCCTTTACCGCGCCATCGGGAAACGTTAATTTCATTGCCATGACTATCCACTCCTTCTTTCTGATCTAATTAAAAACAACATAAAAAACACCCATCCCTCTATAGACATAGAAGGGACGCGTGTCATTCGTGGTTCCACCCTCATTCAAGACTGAAAAATTACTTTAGTCTCCTCATTGATGCAGGATAACGGCTGCATGCCGGCGCCAGTTTCCACATTAGGTGTTCCCCTCGCGCAGTTCAGAGGTGGTAAGCGTGCGATTCATGTTAAGAAGCTCCCAGCTTATTGCTTCTCTCTCTGAAAACAGAATTTCCGCAGCTCATGTCCTCGTCGTGACCCTTACTCATTTGACTGTTGATATGTAGTATTATAGGGAGCGCAAGCTGGAAAATCAAGAGGATTTCAAAAGTTGGTTGATTCTGGCTCGTAAGCCCGCAGTGGATAAAGGCGCAATCTTTCTTCAAAAATCGCCTGCAGCGTCAGGATGACACCGTCATCCGGCTCATCGGTGAAAAGATAAACTCTCCCCGGCAGCAGACTGACGAGCGGGCTGACAACCATTTCCTCGACCTCAAGCGCTTCTTCAAACATAAGCTCCACATTCAAGTGAAACAGCAGCTCCTCCCGTGTCAAACGACGAAAATGCTCATCATAGAGTGTGAAGCCTTGATCATGGACAATATGCAAACATGAAAATTTCGGCTGATGTGATTTCACATAGTGCCGGAGGTCAGCAATCATATTTTGATATTCCTGCTCAAGCATATATTCATCAATCGCCATTTCCACACAATCAATCAGCATCTCCCCATACTCCCGCAGACGAAAGGTCAGAAATGGCTCATAAAAGAAGCTCGTTTCTTCTTCGACATGATTGGCAAATGCTTCATAAATATAGGCGCGGCGATTGAAAAACGTCTTCATCATCGGCAGATCATCGCGATCTCCTTCTAAAATGGCTCGAGCAATGGTGATAATTTCCTGTTGCTCCTCCTTGGCTGTAAAATAGAACATCGTTTCGACGATATCGAGCAGCCACTCTTCTTCCTTCGTACTGATCACATAATCGGTCAGCACGGAAACGAGCAATGGATGAAAGGAATCATAGAAATTAACAAACTGATTTTCATAGTTCAGTAAAATCGTTGTTTCTCCTTCCCTTTTCACCGTTCCTTCCAATCCATAGGCAGCGTAATTTCGGATATACGTTCTTAGCTGATCTAACAGCTGCTTGCAATCATCGGTCTGTTCAAAATGGATTGCGATCAACGCTTATTCCCCCTTACCGTCTAACGAACTTCTTCTGCTTCATTTTTCCATAACCGTATTCAGACAGGCTCTACTCCATCCTATGACCGTTTTCCAAAAAACATGATGGGGAATATGCGAAAAGAGCGTTTTTTCTTAGCAGCGGCGCGCGAAGCCGACGCCCCGCCCCGAATCATCCCGAAAATGTTTATACGTTCTTCCTCCTAAAAAAAGCTGTCCCGGAGGCTCTCCCTCTGGAAACAGCTTTTTTGCGTTTTTTAGTTTTGCATAATAAAGTCTTTCTCCGCCTGCTCCTCGCCTTCAAACAGGTGAAGAATCTCATATTTCGTATTGCGCTGAGCCGGTATTTTCCCTGCTTCACGGATAAGCTTGAGAATTTGGTTCGTGTTGACCTTATGTGTAGTACCCGCTGCCGAGACGACATTCTCCTCCATCATCGTGCTGCCGAAATCATTGCAGCCGTATTGCAAGGAAAGCTTGCCGATCTCCGGGCCCATCGTTACCCAGGATGATTGAAAATTGGCGATATTATCGAGAAACAGCCGCGAGATCGCGACATTTTTTAAATAATCACGCGAGCTGAGCTTTTTCGTTTTCCACATTCCTGTATTTTCCGGCTGGAACAGCCAGGAAATAAAGGCGGTAAAGCAATTTGAACGATCTTGAGCGTCACGGACACGCTGGAGATGCAAAGCGCGCTCCTCATAGGATTCGCCAAAGCCGATGACCATCGTCGCCGAGCCAAACATCCCGACGCGCTTCGAAGCTTCCATCGCTTCAATCCATTGCTCCCACGTGATTTTCAACCGGCTGACCCGGAGCCTCGTTTCCTCCGTCAAAATTTCCGCTCCGCCACCGGGCATGCTGTCCAGTCCTGCTTCATGAAGCTCCCTTAAAACGTCCTCGACGCCAAGACCTGACACTTCGGCGATCTTCCATACTTCAGCCGGAGAAAAGGAATGCATCCAAATTGGGAAGCGCTTTTTAATTTCGCGCAGCAAATCGGTATAATAGCTGAGAGGGAGATCCGGATTCGTTCCTCCCTGCATTAAAATTTCCGTTCCGCCGACAGCGACGGTTTCTTCTATTTTTTTGAAAATCTCTTCATCTTTTAACACATAGCCTTCCTTGCTGCCAGGCGCCCGGTAAAACGCGCAAAAACGGCAATACGTGTCACAAAAGTTCGTATAATTGACATTTCGACCAATGACAAATGTCGTAATCGGTTCCGGATGCCACTTCTTCATGATCGTATTCGCCGCTTCGCCCATCTTTTCAACTTCGTCGCTCTCATAAAGAGCAACCGCATCTTCCATCGACAAACGCTCACCATTGACCGCGCGCTCTAAAATCGCATCAATGCTCATATATATCGTAACCCCCGAATCTTTCAAAATAGGATACTGTTATCGTATCATAGAAAAGCTGATTTATCTAACGTGAGCGGCGGTTTTTCCCTTCTACCGTCACAAACGCCGTGAAATGCTTGATCCGCTCCATAATCCGCTTCGCCTTCAGTTCCTCGGTCCCGCCGCGATCCGAGTAAGCGAGATGCTCCTCCAGCTCCTCATAATCATAATTGGACGTAAATAAGGTCGGCAGCTTTTCAAGCATGCGGTGCTGCAAAATCGCGCCGAGCACATCATCGCGAATCCAGCCGGAAATCGTCTCGGCGCCAATGTCATCAAGAATTAACACTTGAACGCTTTTGACCATATCCAGCTTCTGCTGAAAGCTGCCGTCGCCGATCGCCTGCTTCATTTCCCGGAAAAAATCAGGCGTATACACAATCATTGAGCCGATCCGCCTGCTCTTTAGCGCATTCATGACTGCGCCCATAATATGTGTTTTGCCGACGCCGAATTTCCCATAAAGATAAAGTCCCTCGCCATTCTCGCCGGGATTGGCATGAAGCGCAAACGCAAGCGCTTTGCGGCAGGCCTCTGCCCTGTCCTGATCGCGGTCAAGCGTATCAAAGCTCGCTGCAAGAATCTCCTTCGGCACATAGAGAGAGCGCATTAACTGCTGCTGCTGCTTCTTTTCATCCTCTTCACGCTTCAAGTGGCACGGATGGTAATGCAGGTCGAGCGCCCCTTTTTGGCTGATCAGTTCCGGTCGGTAGCCTTTCATCATGTTCGGACAGTTCGCAAGCCCCGGACACGTCTCGCAATGATAGCTTTCCTTGCGAAATTCATATAATTTAACAAGACCTTGCTCGATGCTTTCCTGGTTAATGTCCGGATTGCGCTGTAAAGCAGACTGGACGAAGGGGTCCGTCAGCAATTCCTGCATGGCACGGTCAAGCCGCTCTCTCAGGCTGCTGTTTTGCATCCAGTCCGTTAGCGATGATTGAATTGATTTCACTTAGCTCTCTCCCTTCCCCGCCTTACTTTTCTTCAGCTCCTCCAGCATCTCCTCAAAGCTTTTATCCCCTGATGCGGGAAGTTCATTTCGCTTGGCGGAAGAAGGGACCTCCGCTTTAGCGTCCTGCTCTTTCTGCTTTTCGGCGAGCAGCCATTTCGGCAGCTTGTCCCGCCGCGGGTTTGCTTTGCCTTTTGCTGATGCTTTCGGATAAGATCCGGACCGCCTGCTGCTTTGATTTGACTTATTCTGCTCGAAGAGGGCAAGCTCCATCGCTTCCTTCACCGTTCGTACTTTTTTTCTTGCCCAATGGCTCGCGATTTTATCGACCAACGCCTTGCTGAGCTTCATATCCTGACTCCAAAGAATAAAATCGAGCAGCACATTGATCACGCCTGGCAGCAGCTTATGATCAAGCATAAGCGATTCTATTATTTTAACATCCGCCGCTGCGACTTTGGCGCCGTCAGAGCGGATTTCAAGCAAGGTAAGTGGTGGCGTCGTTTCATAAAAATGGATGATCCGCTCTTCCTCTGTCGCAGGCTCACGGTCAGCCATGATCCGATCCTTAACTGGATGAGTCCGCAAGCCGAGAGCGGGCGGCTCTGTCCCTTGTTCAATTTTGTACCACTCCTGCACTTTTTTGCGCAGCTGCTCGCTGTTGACCTCCTCCTCATGGATAAAGGTCTGTTGGACGATACTGCTCATCTCCAGCGGCTCGATTTTATAGACAAAGGCGAGCCTGATAATCGCCGACTTGATCTCTTCCGTCAACGCCGAGTCCGGGACAATCGACTTCGATAAGCTTTTTTCAAACAGCTCAAAGTCGAATTGATTCGAAACAAAGGTGACATCCTGTTCATCCTGCCTGCTTATGAGCGCTTTTCGCTCATCAATATGCAGCACCTTCCCCGTTTCCGATTTCAGGTTCGAGACCATTTCAGAATGATGGAGCGACGCGTACACCTCATCAAAGGCGTATGTCAGCTCTGTATAGTCATCACTGGCCACTTCATCAAGCATGAAGCGCTCACGCAGCTGACGGTAATACGTTTTGCCGAGCCGATTAAACAAATAAACGCTAAGAACATCATTTTCAAAAAACTGCTTTGGTGTCATCGGAGGCTGCAATTCATATAAATACGTTGACCCTTCCTCGTCTTTGCGCTTAAAGGTTTTCAATAAACCAATCGCCTCCAGCTTCTTCCGCTCCTCATAAATCACCTCAAGCGACTCGCCGAGCAAAAGCATCAGCTGACGATGAATAAGCTCCCCGCTCCAGTATTGATCACGTTCAAGCTGGGAAAGAAGCGTCATGTAGAGGCTGTGGGCACATGCTCCGATTAAAGGCTGATACAATAAAGTAAGCGTCAAACGATCCTGTTCGGCCAGGTAATAGCGCGTCCGAACCGTAAATCGATCAACGGGTAATAACTCCTTCCAATGCCATGTCACCAAAGGTCCCCTCCTTTTCATGATGTCTGTCATGCTTCCTGATTGATATGAGCAAGTCAAAGCAGCGTAAAAAGAGCTTGCAGCGCTAGTTCGCTTTAAGCTCCATTGTTACTCGTTCTTATTCATCAAATCGGTCAGCTCTTTAATAAACACATTAATATCTTTAAATTGACGGTACACCGATGCGAAACGTACATAAGCGACATCGTCGACATCCGCAAGACGCTCCATGACCAGCTCTCCGACATCATGACTGTGTACTTCGTTTTTTCCTCTGCCGCGCAGCTCCCGTTCAACACTGCCGACGATCTGTTCAAGTGTTTCGAGCGAGACCGGTCTTTTTTCACATGCCCGGATCAAACCGCGAATGATTTTATCCCGGCTGAATTCTTGCCGCGTTCCATCTTTTTTGACAACGATAAGAGGAACCTCTTCGACCATCTCAAACGTCGTAAAGCGGTGATTGCAGGCTTCACATTCCCGGCGGCGGCGAATGGAGCGCCCTTCATGACTTGGTCTTGAATCAAGAACCCGAGTTCCATTATGGTGGCAGGCAGGACAACGCATTAAATCATCTCCACTTTCCCCAGTCGTACTTTAACATTATTATCTTTCATCATATAGAAAAAAGGAATCGCTGACAAGCATCGTTATGATAATTCGTCCCCTAAACCTGACCCTATGTAAGGCAAATTTTGATCTAATGCTTTGTAAAAAGCCATTATCGCTTTCCGACTTTGTCCAAAATCCGACGGGAGCACGGTATCGATCGAGCAGGACACATCGACTGCTGTCCGAAATGGTTTGACCGTAATGACCGTCACGATAAAAAGGGTTTTCCCGTTTGCGCTTGTCGCGACAATTTCACCGCGCTCCGCCTCGACTCTTTTCACCGTCCATTGCTGCTCTTGGATAACCTTCTCGGCTGCTTCGAGCGCCTTGTCCTTCGTCGTTTTATAGTAGCGGGTCTTCAGTTCATTCAGCGGGTGACGTTCAGCTGTTTCCGTCCGTTTGCTAAAGAGCTGCCCGAATGTATCCTTCAGCGCCATTATTTCCTCTCCTGTCCTTGTTGGCTTGATGTCCTTATCATACCATACCCAGCTTGCCAAAGCGTAAAAAGAGGACGGAATTGCTTAAAGGGGTGCCCCAAAAGCTACCGCTTTTAGGACACCCCTCTTCTTATAGTGCTTGTACTTTTGATTTTTCAATTTTGACCGGGCCCATTCCTCTAGGTACCTCAATCACTTCTGTTGTGGTAGCTCCAAGGGCCTCCGCAATATAATTAGATGCCACGTTAGGATCGATGCGATCTCCACACGTATAAACATCAATACTCGCATAGCCATGTTCTGGAAAGCTGTGAATCGTCAAGTGAGATTCAGAGATAATCACGACCCCGCTCACACCATGCGGCGCAAACTTATGGAAAGCAACCTCCCGGACTTCCGCTCCTGACTTTAATGCAGCATCCACAAAAACCTGTTCAATATAGCTCATATTATTCAACTTCTCCACGTTACAACCCCAAAGCTCAGCAATGACGTGACGACCCATTGTGTCCATAAGTTGAATCCCCCTTTACAAAGAAATGTCATGCCTTCTCAAACATGTAGGAACGTCTGTTTACACGGGGGAAAGTTAGTCCAAAGAGGTCCTAACCCTTTCTGCAAAAGAATCATCCCTAATTAACTGTAATTGAAGTTCACGAAAATCAGTATACTTCGTTTGTAAATTGATTGCAACAGTTAGAATTAAATTTTTTTGAAGACTTTTGCCAAGCAAGGATACTCGTCCCATCACAACAGCAAAAAGGAAGGAGCCCGGGGCAAAAGGTGGATTTTCCCTTTTTCCCCGGGCTAAGGCAGCGCCATGTTTTTTATCTCAACCGAGCTTCCTACCCAGCCCCTACTAGCATGTCTCGAAGCGCCCGGCACTATGCATTGATCGCAACTGCTTTAGGAAGCAGAATGAACCTCTTCCTTTACTGACAGCTTTTGGGCGACAAGATGAAGCAGATCAACAACGCGGCAGGAATAGCCCCATTCATTGTCATACCAGGCAAGTACTTTCACTTGCCGCTTATTCATGACCATTGTCGACAAGCCATCAATGACCGACGACTGTTCTTCCCCGTTAAAATCAATCGATACAAGCGGTTCATCGGTAAAGCCAAGAATTCCCTTCAAAGAACCGGCGGCCGCCTG
This sequence comes from Halalkalibacter oceani, assembly GCF_040544555.1. Taxonomy (NCBI): domain Bacteria; kingdom Bacillati; phylum Bacillota; class Bacilli; order Caryophanales; family Bacillaceae; genus Halalkalibacter; species Halalkalibacter oceani. The sequence goes on along the minus strand of NZ_JBEPKD010000007.1, from coordinate 146,482 downwards.
CTGCAACGCTGAATTGACTTCCTCGACGGTTACGTCCTGCCGCACGGTCACGACAAGATCGACAAGTGAAACATTCGGTGTCGGAACACGAAGCGCCATTCCGTTCAGCTTCCCTTCGAGCTGCGGCAGCACTTTTGAAATCGCCTTGGCTGCCCCGGTCGAAGTCGGAATAATCGACTGTCCGCAGGCACGGGCACGTCGTAAATCTTTGTGCGGATTGTCAATATTTTTCTGATCATTTGTATAGGAGTGAACCGTTGTCATCAGTCCGCTTTCAATCGAAAACGCTTCGTCAAGCACCTTGGCGACAGGAGCCAGGCAATTCGTTGTACAGGACGCATTTGAAATAATGTGGTGCTTGTCGCTATCATAAGACTGATCGTTAACGCCAATCACGATTGTCTGGTCCTCTTCCTTCGCCGGGGCGGTGATGATTACCTTTTTTGCGCCGGCCTGGAGATGATAGCCTGCAGTTTCCCGTGTTTTGAATTTCCCCGTTGCTTCAATGACAATATCGACGCCAAGCTCCTTCCACGGCAGCTCACGCGGATCTCTTGATTGAAGCAGTTGAATTTCTTTTCCATCTATAATAAGCGAATGCTCTTTCGCCTCCACCTTTAAAGGAAAGGTTCCATGTATGCTGTCATACTTAATGAGATGAGCCAGCGTTTCTGCAGGGTAGCTCGCATTAATCGCTACGATCTCAACTTCTCTCTCCTGCATTGCCTTTCGAAATACCATTCGACCAATCCGCCCAAATCCATTAATGGCTGCTTTTGCCTTCATTAGAACGACTCCTCTCAGAAATAAGCTATACTTTATATCCTCTATTTTCAAAAATAGTATATCACATTATATGATTAAGTACGATTATTTTCTGCCCAAAAGTGAAATTTGTTGCATTTTTGGATGAATGTCAGGTTACAAATGACCCAAAACAAAAGAAATCGAATGACTTCCAGTCGTTCCATAACGAAAAAAGAGCCGGTAAAAAGGGCAAATCGCCTTTTAACCGGCTCCACTAACCTGAAATGAGCTGTCAGGACACGCTGACTCCCCATCGCCGCAAAATTTCTTTCAGCTGTGCCTCAGTCTCCTCTTTCGACCCTGAATTGTCAACAACCGCGTCCGCCTGCTTACGCTTTTCCTCCAAGGGCATTTGCGACGCGATTCGTTTACGCGCGTCGCTTTCCCCCGCCTGGTCACGTGCCATCAGCCGGGAAAGCTGCGTCTGTTGATCAACATAAACAAGCAGCACTTTATCAACTAAGTAAAATAGCTCACTTTCAAACAGAAGCGGAATGTCATACACGATTGTCGTCTCCCCTTGAGCGAGATAATCGTCCTTCCATTCGGCCATCCGCTTCCTGACAGCCGGGTGAATGATCCCGTTCAGCACCTTCCGCTCAGCCTCATCCTGAAAAATAATCGCCCCGAGCTTTTTTCGCGCAAGTGTTCCATCCTTATTCAACACATCCGGGCCGAAATGATCGACAATCTGCGCCAGCGTTTCAGTTCCCGGCTCGACAACCTCGCGCGCCGCCTGATCGGCATCAATGACCGGAATCGAATAAGAACGCAGCATCGCACTGACCGTTGATTTCCCGCTGGCAATTCCACCTGTTAAGCCAATAAACAAGACGCATCCTCCTTACAAGCTGCACACCCCTAATGTAATCAACAATAGACCAGGCAAAAATGAAAATTTCTTCAACCATCGTGAATCAGAAAAGCGGTAGCCGCTTCTCATCCCAAGCGTAATAAACAACGCGCTCATACCGGCGACGCTGATCGCCATCCAGACAGGAGAAAAGCCGATCAGCGCAGCGCCAAGTCCTGCTCCAAAAGCATCGAGGGATAGCGCAATTCCGAGCAGTAACGCCTCAGGTCCATTAATCGTCCCCGAATTGTCAAAATCGGCAATCATCGGTTTCCGTAAAATACGTATCACGACACCGAGCACTTTAATTTCAAAGTTGAGAATGACTTCATCTTCTTTTGTTTTTTCAGTGTTTTTCGCTGGCCTATAGACTTGATAAAGGGCCCAGGCTCCTATCGTTATTAAAATGATTCCTCCAATAGACCCTGCCACCTCCGGCGAGAGGTAGGCTTCCATGATCGTACCAAAAAACATCGCAACCAAAATCGAAACAGCCGAACACGCCGCAATAAACAGCAAGGATCGCCAAGGAAGCTTCATTTTACGCAACCCGTAGGTTAATCCGACACCAAAGCTGTCAAGACTAACGGCAAGGGCAAGAGTCAATAAGGAAACTATTTCAATCATCGTGATAAGCCCCTTCCTTTTCAACGCTATGATAGTATATGGCAGGGGCCTATTCGATGTACGTTACTTTTTTTGACAGTTTGCGCAGAAATGCGTTCCTCGTCCGCCAACAACCGTTTTGCTAATGACAGTCCCGCAGCGGATGCAAGCTTCATCTTTTCTTCCATATACTTGCAGCTGCTGTTGGAACATTCCCATCTCTCCTTGGCCGTTGACATAGGACTTGATCGAGCTTCCTCCCTGGTCAACGGCATCCTGCAATGTCGCAATAATCGCCTGATGAAGCCGGACAATCTCTTCTTCCGTTAAGGAAGCCGCCGTTCTTTCAGGATGAAGGCCAGCGCGAAACAACGCTTCATCGACGTAAATATTTCCAAGTCCGACCACTGTTTTTTGATCAAGCAAGAACACTTTTATTGACCTGTTTTTATGTCGGGTTGCTTCATATAAAAGCGCCGATGTAAACCGATCCGACAACGGCTCAATTCCGAGCTGCGAAAGAGGCAGTGCTCCCTCCTCCTCACCCTTTTTAAAAATGTGCATCGTCCCAAACTTCCGCACATCCTGATAACGAAGCTCAGTCCCGTCGGTAAAGGTGAACAGGACATGAGTATGTGGCAGCACCTCATCGGTCGCCTGATAAAGCCCGTAGCGCCCTTCCATCCGCAAGTGAGAGACAAGTGTCAGTTCATCCAGCATAAACAGCAAAAACTTCCCTCTTCGCTTCATCGCACGAATCGTCTGGCCCACTAAGGCATCCTGAAACTGCTCAACCTCGCGTGGCTGCTTAATAATATTCGCCCATCTCACCTCGACGGCGTCAATCGTTTTGTTTAAAACGAGTGTTTCCAATGTTCTTCTGACTGTTTCAACTTCTGGTAGTTCCGGCATCCTTCTCTCTCCTTACTTCGCGTCATACCATGTATCGCCGAATGACACATCGGCTTTCAACGGAACCGCAAGCTCCATCGCCTGTTCCATCACATCCGGAACGAGCTTCATCACCTCGTCCAGCTCCGCTTCCGGCACTTCAAAAATCAATTCATCATGCACTTGCAGCAGCATGCGCGTCTTCAGCTTCTTATCATCGAGCGCGGCGGCCATATCAATCATCGCCTTTTTAATAATATCGGCAGCCGTTCCCTGAATCGGCGTATTCATCGCCGTCCGTTCGGCAAAGCTGCGTTTATTGAAATTACGGCTTGTCAAATCCGGCAAATAGCGGCGCCGCTGCAGAAGGGTCGACACATAGCCTTTCTCCCTTCCTTCTTCGATGATAGTGTCCATATATTCTTTTACCTTCGGGTAGCTTGCAAAATAGCGCTCAATAAAGGAGGCCGCTTCTTTTCTCGTAATACCGAGGCTTTGCGACAATCCGTAATCACTGATTCCATATACGATGCCGAAATTCACGGCTTTCGCGCTCCGTCGCATATTGGCCGTCACTTCCTCTTTTTCGACATGAAAGACATCCATCGCTGTTTTTGTGTGAATATCCATGTCCTTCCGGAACGCTTCGATCAACCGATCATCCTTGGAAATATGCGCTAAGACGCGCAGTTCAATTTGCGAATAATCGGCAGCGACGATCTTCCAGCCTTGTTCAGACGGCACGAAGGCCTTGCGGATTTTCCGGCCTTCTTCTAAACGGATCGGGATGTTTTGCAAGTTCGGATCGGTTGAGCTTAAGCGACCCGTTTGTGTCAATGCCTGGTTAAAGCGGGTATGGACTTTCCCTGTTTCCTTCCGCGTCACTTTAAGCAGTCCTTCAATATACGTCGAGCTTAATTTGCCAAGCTGTCTGTAATGTAAAATATGCTCAACAATCTCGTGCTGGGGCGCCAGCTTTTCCAATACATCAGCTGAAGTCGAATACCCGGTCTTTGTTTTCTTGATTGGCGGCAGCCCGAGCTTTTCAAACAAAATTTCCCCGAGCTGCTTCGGCGAATTAATATTGAAAGCAACACCGGCAAGCTGATGAATCGTCTGCTCAAGCTCCTGAAGTCTGCCTTCCAGATCTTCGCCCATCGCCTTCAATTGCTCCGTATCAACCTTCACACCGGTCGTTTCCATATGACCGAGGATAACGGAAAGCGGCATTTCGAGCTCGCGGTAAAGCTTCTCCTGCTCGTTCTTCTGCAGTTCTTCTTCCAGTAGCGGTTTGAGCTGATAAAGCGCGTGCGCTTTGCGGGCAAGGTGCAGACCAAGCTTGTCCTGCTCCGGCACTTTCAGCTTCGCTCCCTTCCCGTATACGAGTTCATCTTCCTGCACATCCTCGATCCCCTTCCGCCTCGCCACATCGGTTATTTCATGGGAGGAGAGCGACGGATCAAGCAAATAAGAAGCCATTTGCACGTCGAAATCAATTCCTTCAAGCAGCAAATCACGCCAGCCGAGCACGACAACCGTCCGCTTTGCGTCAAAGACCCACTTTTTCGCTGTTGCATCCTTCGCCCATTTGCGGAACAGCTCCGACTGTAAGGCTACCTCTGTCGGCACGAAAAAATGACCTTCTTTGTTTGAGATGGCGATTCCTTCGATTTCAGCCTGATGATAATTTTCCTGCAATACTTCTACAATTAATGCCGCCGGACTCGTCAAATGTCTTTCTTCAATTTGACTAACGGTCTCATAGTCGAGCGCAGCAAGCTCTTTTTCCTCTTCCTGCGTGTCGTCGTAGGCAAATTTCGCCAGCAGCGATGAAAAATCAAGCTCCTTCAGCAGAGCGACAACCTGCTTCGAATCGTAATCGCCGAATCGTAGCTCTTCCAGTTCCTTCTCGTAAGGCACCTCCGTGTAAATCGTCGCCAGCTCTTTGCTCATCAAAGCCTGCTCTTTATGCTCTTCAAGCCGTTCCTTCATCTTCTTGCCTGAAATTTGATCGATCGAGGAAAGCACCTTTTCTACCGTACCAAACTCCTTTAACAGCTTAAGCGCCGTCTTTTCCCCAATCCCCGGCACTCCGGGAATATTGTCGGAGCTATCTCCCATCAGACCTTTCATGTCGATAATTTGTTCAGCTGTTATGCCGTATTTTTCGTCGAGCAATGCTTGATCGTAATAGTCAACTTGAGTAATTCCTTTTTTCGTCAAGGCAACCGTAATTCGTTCCGATACGAGCTGCAGCAAATCTTTATCACCTGAAAAAATCTTTACTTCCCAGTCTTTTCCTGCCGCCTGCTTCGCTAATGTTCCGATAATGTCATCCGCTTCGTAATTATCAGCTTCATAACGGGCGATGTTAAAGGCATCAAGCAGTTCTCTCACCAAAGGAAACTGTTCGGACAGCTCAGGCGGCGTCTTCTGCCGGCCACCCTTATATTCACTGTAGGTTTGATGACGGAACGTCGTTTTGCCCGCGTCAAAGGCGACGAGCATATGCGTCGGCTTCTCTTCTTCAATGATTTTCAACAGCATCGTTGTAAAACCGTAAACAGCATTCGTATAAACACCTTTGTCATTATTTAACAAAGGCAAGGCAAAAAAAGCGCGATACGCAATGCTGTTTCCATCTATTAATATGAGCTTCTTCAATCGAAAGGCTCCTCTCTGTTTCAATTTTCGCTGCTTCTATTGTAGCATAGGCGCGTAAAAATGAGAAAAAGAGGGCATGTCAAAAGGATTTGCTTTCCTTTTAACACGCCCCTGAATTTTGAAAAACTCCAACCTTTCCCTTGGCAAGGACTCCGCCCGGGCGCCATGGAAAAAACCGTTCCTTGGCTCAAAGCTAGTTGTGGCTTCGTTCTGCGCAAAGTCGCTACCGAAGAAACCCGCTTCGGTAGCGACTTTTTAAACCCTCGCGCAGACTTCGCTCACTACTTCGAGTTTTTGCCAAAAGGGCAAAATCCACCCTTTTGGCAAAAACTCTTAATCAATATACCCCATCAGGATGCGGGCGTATGGGGAGTCGGCCGGTAGTACGATGACGGTGTCGTCGCCGATTGTTGTTTCATAGGATTGGAGAGTGCGGTACAGCTGGTAAAATTCCGGGTCGCGGCCGAATGCGTCATTGTAAATGCGCGCGGCTTCTGCTTCCCCTTCCCCGATGATTTCATTGGCGTCTGCTGTCGCCGTCGCAATCATTTCTTTCACTTCCCGGTCGGTATTGGCCTGAATCCGGTTCGCTTCTGCTTCCCCTTGCGCCAAATACTCCTGAGCTGTCGAATGACGTTCCGATATCATCCGGCGGTAAACCGCTTCTTCATTCTCAGTAGGTAAATCTGTTCGTTTCATTCTGACATCCGTTAAAAGAATGCCGTAATTGTTTCGTTCAAGAGCTTCATTCACCCGGTTAAGCACGAGTTCATTAAAGTTTCCTCTAGTCGGCGTCATCTCTTCGTTGATAATTTCATCAAAATCGAGCTGCCCGAGCTCCGCCCGAATCGCGGAGAAAATCAATTCACCCATGATCGCTTCTGCCTGCTCCAAAGTGCGGGCATTGGCGATCATCATTTGCGGGTTGTCAATTTTCCAAATCGCATAATGATCGGCGAGCATCCGCTTTTTATCACGCGTGTTGATTTCAGCTGGAGGAATATCATACACCATCTGATATTTCGGTAATGTCGTCACCGATTGAATGAATGGCAGCTTATAGTTTAATCCCGGCTCGTCTTCGATCCGTACGACCTCCCCGAACTGTCTAACTACCTTATATTCGCCTTCTTCGACAATGAAGAGGTTGCTGATAATGATCGCCAAAATGGCAATTAACACAGCAGCAATTGCCGCAAGCTTAATATATTTACGCCATTCTCCGTTAGGACGGCGTTCATTTAAATCGACAATGTTTTCATCGCTCATTTAGTTCGTTCCTCCTTCTGCAGCAGCTTCCGCGCGCCGCTCAAGCGGTCGAATCGGTAAATAACTTACTGTATCCCCGTTGCTGTCCATAATATAAATTTCTGTAGACGGCAATACATTTTCCAGAGTCTCCAGCACAAGCCGCTGGCGTGTGACTTCAGGGTTGACTAAATACTCATCATAAAGCGCCTCAAATCGGGCGACATCCCCACGGGCCCGCTCAATTCGCTCGGTACGCGTTCCTTCTGCCCTGGACATAATCGCGTCCTTTTCCCCTTCGGCGACATTAATCTCTTGATTGCGGTACTTCGTCGCTTCATTAATCTTTGTTAAACGCTCTTCACGCGCGTCAGTCACTTCCGTAAAGGCGCGGCGCACTTCTTCAGTCGGAAGCTCAACGTCCTGAAGCTTCACATCCTGAATGCTCACGCCGATCTGGTACACTTCCAGCAATTCAACGAGATTTTCGAAAACCTTCGCTTCGATTTCTGGACGCTGATCGGTCAGCGCATCATCTATATTCGAGCTGCCGATCACCCCGCGTAATGAAGCAGAAGTTGCATTGTAGAGCACTTCCTGTGGATCCTCCGTACTGTATAGAAATTGCTCCGGATCGGTAATCCGCCATTGGACGGCCAAATCAGCAAATAAAATATTTTCATCGCCCGTAATCATTTTGGCCTCATTCGTAAATTCAATCAGTTCACCTTCATTTTCTTGATAACCTACTTGAAGGTTATATGTACCCCGGGATAAAATCTCCACTTTTTGAATCGGCCAAGGCATTTTAAATTTAAGACCGGGTTCTGTAATCGTTTCGTCCACCTTACCAAAGGTAATCAGGGCAGCTTGCTCTGACTCGTCGACAATATACCAGCCAGTAATTAAAAATAAAGCTAAAATGGCAATTCCAATTAACGAAACAAACCCTACCAACAGTTGCTTAATCGTCATCTTATCATCCTTCCATTCTTTCTACCTCTATTTACGAGTATGCAAAAATAAAGGTTTCATTCTTTTTGAAGATTCCTCACCCTTTTCTCACATTCTTATTCATTATAGTACAAAGAACTGAAGAATTGGGTAGAAAGAAATTGTAAATTGTCGGCAAGAACGAAAAAAAGGACGGAAGCTAAAGGGGGTGCTTCCGTCCTGCCTAAGGGGATGTAACAACTTCACAAAAAGGAGTCCTCTTTGTCAAGCATGATAAAACCGTTCAGTCTTTATTTTAGAAAACAAAGGTTAAGCAGGAATGAACATCATGTAAAAAGTTTGTAAAGCCTTAAACCGATTGTTCTTCTTCCTGTGTACGGGGAAACGTCAAGCTGAAGCATGTACCCTCTCCAGGCTTGCTTGTCACATGAATGCTGCCGTGATGGGCTTCCACGAGATGTTTGACTATTGCCAGCCCTAAGCCGGTCCCTCCGGAATTCCGGCTCCTTGCCCGGTCCACACGATAAAAGCGTTCAAAAATACGCGGAATTTCTTTTTCGCTGATGCCGACACCTGTATCCTGCACAAGCAATTCAACCTCGCTTTCCTTTCCATGAAGGAAAAGATCAATTTGCCCACCATCCGGGGTGTAGGTGATCGCATTGTTGACCAGGTTGATGACAATTTGCTTCATCCGTTCCGGGTCACCTTCCATTTGGCTGTCCCCCTGTGTATGAAGCAAAAGTGAGATCCCCTTCTCCTCCGCCTTTTCCTTTAAAATGACAATAACATCCTCAATCACGCGCTCGACATTCGTCGGCTGCCAGTTCAATTCAAAATACTGCTGCTCAATCCGCGACAGCTCAAGAAGATCATGAATTAATCCTTGAAGACGTTCGCTTTCCTTATAAATGATATTTAAAAACTTCTCCCGTAATGGAGCGGTCTCCATTGCCCCATCAAGCAAGGTCTCACTAAATCCTTTAATCGACGTAACCGGCGTTTTTAATTCATGGGAGACATTGGCGACAAAATCCTTCCTGACCTGCTCAAGCTTTTTCAACTCGGTAATATCGTGGAGGACAAGAGCAATCCCGGTCAAACGGTCATTCCGGCTCATAATCGGCGCGGCATAAATATCGAAATGCCTGATTTCCTGCTGAACGACAAAATGGACTTGCTTTCTCTGTTTTTTCTCCGTAATAAAAATCGCCTGGACAATTTTATTCAGCTCTTTATGTTTAATGACATCATGATAAAGCTGATTGATCCATAAGTCGGTATTCTCCTGAAAAATATCGCGGCAAGTCCGGTTCATTAACGTAATATCCCCGCGGACGTTGATCAGAATCAGTCCGCTTCCCATATTCTCAATTAATGTCTCCAGCCGCTCCTGCTGTGTTTGATAGCGGGTTGTCATTTGCTCCAAATTATGGGCAAGTACATTGATGGAACGGGTCAGCTGGCCGATCTCATCTTTTCTGCCTTCTGACGTCCGTGCTTTATAATTCCCTTCAGCCAGCTCATTGGCTACCGCGGTTGCACTTTCAATCGGAGAAATCATCTGGTTCGCGACGCGATAAGTGACCGCGACAATAATAATAAAAGCAACGGAAAAGCTGATCGCCAAAATGCCCCAAATCGTCTGATTCATCTCAGCCAGCGTTGTCGTCGGAAGCCCGAGCCGGACGAAGCCGATTTCTTCATTTTGATCATCGACAATCGGAACCGCGTAGTAGAGCAGTTCTTCTTTCACCGTTTCACTAAAACGAATACTTCTGCCTTCTTCTCCCGCCAGGATCGCCCGGATTTCAGGTCTTAAATCATGCCTGTCCATTAACGCCGGGTCCGTTTCCGACTCGCCGACGACCGAGCCATCAGCCAGAATAATCGTCACCCTAGCCTGCAGCTCCTCGGAAAAATCAATCGCCAGCTGCTGAATCTCCTCTGAAGCAAGATCCTCCTTCGCCAGCATATACGCCGTTAAATCAGCTTCTTTTTTCAGCCGTTCGGTCAGGCTGTTTAAATAAAAATCCTCGTAAAGCTGTCCAATAATAAAGCTTAGACTCGCCATGACGATTAATGTGATACTGACGACCGCAAGAACAAGCCTGAATCTAAGTCTTAGCATGGAGCTGTGGTTCCTCTAATTTATAACCAAGTCCGCGAATGGTCTTAATATAAATCGGTTTTTTTGTGTTTGGTTCTATTTTTTCACGCAAATGGCTAATATGAACGTCGACAATTCGCGTATCGCCGACAAATTCATAATCCCATACGGCATTTAACAACTGATCACGCGTAAGCACCCGGCCCTTATGGTTCGCCAAATAGAGCAATAGTTCAAATTCCTTCGGGGTCAGCTCGAGCACCTGGTTCTGGTAATGCACTTCGTAGTTATCCGGGTAAATTTCAACCTCTCCGCATGTCAGGACAGTAACAGCCTCTTTCGCAGTTTCTTCCTTTTGCGATAAAGACGACTGCTGCTCGACTCTTCGTAAAATAGCACGGACTCGGGCAACAACCTCACGCGGGCTAAACGGCTTTGTCATATAATCGTCAGCACCGAGCTCAAGACCCAGTACTTTATCGAATTCATCATCCTTTGCCGTCAGCATTAAAATCGGCGTCAAAATCTTTTGCTGACGAAGCTGCTTGCATACCTCAATACCGTCTAGCTCTGGTAGCATGAGATCAAGAACGATCAAATCAAATGGCTCCGAACTGGCGAGCTTCAATGCTGTAGCCCCATCCATTGCCGTAGTGACATCATATCCTGACTGCTCCAGATTGAATTGCAATAATGTAACGATTGATTCTTCATCATCCACTACCAATATACGCTGTGACATCATTCCATCCTCCAAACGTAAACTTCCCCCAAAGTTTACGTTAATAGTTGTAACGGTTTTCCCTCTTCATCCTTTTTTAATAGTATATCAAAAAAGAGACTGCTTTTCCTTGTTAGAACAGCTTTTTTCTAAGAAAACGCTCTCTTCTCCCCCAGGAGACGGCGCGAAGCCAATCGGTTGCTGTGAATTTCAAAAAAGAGAGGCTGCCTGAAAGCGAACGCTTCTAAGACAACCTCTCTTCATGTAATTGGAAGGTGCATCGTTTCTTTCTGCACGAGCCTTCAACCGTGATCCTTGTTTTCTACCTACTCTTTCGGCAATGCTTCCATAACGTTACGGATCGATTGAATCGATTTGGCGAGAGCCGCTTTTTCATCCTCAGTTAATTCAAGCTCAATCACCTTTTCAATTCCATCTCCACCGAGAATCGTTGGAACACCGGCATAAATGTCTTCGTAGCCATACTCGCCTTCAAGGTAAGCAATTGTCGGAATGACACGCTTTTTATCCTTAATGATCGCTTCCACCATTTGTGTAAGTGAAGCAGCAGGCGCGTAGTAGGCACTGCCGTTTCCGAGCAAGCCGACGATTTCGCCGCCGCCTTTGCGTGTCCGCTCGACGATTGCATCAAGACGGTCCTGCGGAATCAGCTTCTCCAGTGGAATGCCACCGGCATAGGAATAGCGGATAAGCGGAACCATATCATCGCCATGCCCGCCAAGAACAAAGCCGCTAATATCTTCTACCGACAAGTTAAGCTCCTGGGCGACAAATGTCCGGAAACGGGCTGTATCAAGCACTCCGGATTGGCCGATAACCCGGTTTTTCGGGAAGCCGGACTCTTTGTAAACCGTATATGTCATCGCATCAGCCGGATTCGTTAAGACGATGATATAACAATTCGGCGAGTACTTCACAACTTCTCTCGTTACGGCCTTCATAATTCCCGCATTTGTATTGACCAGATCATCGCGGCTCATTCCCGGCTTACGAGCAATCCCCGCCGTAATAACAACGACATCTGAGTCCTTTGTATCTTCATAATTTGAAGTTCCGACAATCGCTGAATCGATTCCTTGAACAGGAGTCGATTCAAGCATATCCAATGCCTTTCCTTTTGTCGGGCCTTCCATTTGTGGAATATCTAATAACACGACGTCTCCAAGTTCTTTTTGGGCAACCATCAGAGCTGTTGTAGCTCCAGTAAATCCACCGCCAATGACTGAAATCTTGCGACGCTTTATTGCCATCTGCATCCACTCCAATTTTTATTTAATAATCTAACCTCTTATCCGTTTCCTGATTAAAGGTTCTTAATTAATTCATCTGCAAAACCAGAGCATGATACTTCTGTTGCGCCATCCATCAGACGGGCGAAGTCATATGTGACGACCTTGCTGGCAATCGTTTTATCCATTGACGCCATAATAAGATCAGCCGCTTCTGTCCAGCCAAGGTGACGAAGCATTAACTCACCGGAAAGAAGAACGGATGAAGGGTTTACTTTATCAAGTCCGGCATATTTCGGTGCTGTACCGTGAGTCGCTTCAAAAATAGCGTGTCCTGTTGCATAGTTGATGTTCGCACCAGGTGCAATACCAATTCCGCCAACTTGTGCCGCAAGCGCATCAGAAATGTAGTCACCATTCAAGTTCATCGTAGCGACAACATCGAACTCTTTTGGACGAGTAAGAATTTGCTGTAAGAAAATGTCGGCGATTGAATCCTTGACGATGATCTTTCCAGCTGCTTCGGCATCTGCCTGTGCTTTATTTGCCGCGTCTTTTCCTTCTGCTTCGGCAATCTTGTCGTATTGAGCCCATGTGAATACTTTATCGCCAAACTCGCGCTCAGCCACTTCGTATCCCCAGTTTTTGAAGGCTCCTTCAGTAAACTTCATGATGTTCCCTTTATGCACAAGCGTCACGCTCTTGCGGCCTTCATCAATCGCATACTGAATTGCTGCACGAACCAGTCGGTCTGTTCCTTGCTCAGAAACTGGCTTAATTCCGATACCAGACGTTTCAGGGAAGCGGATTTTCGTTACACCCATTTCGTTTTGAAGGAAATCGATAAGCTTCTTCACTTCGTCTGAGCCTTCTTTGTACTCAATACCTGCGTAAATATCTTCAGAGTTTTCACGGAAAATGACCATGTCTGTATCTTCAGGACGTTTTACCGGTGAAGGAACACCTTTGAAATAACGAACCGGACGAAGACATACATAAAGGTCAAGCTCCTGACGAAGGGCAACGTTTAATGAGCGGATTCCGCCGCCGATTGGAGTCGTTAATGGCCCTTTAATCGCGATAACATACTTGCGAACTGCATCAAGTGTTTCTTCAGGTAACCATTCACCCGTTTGATTAAATGCCTTTTCACCGGCAAGAATTTCTTTCCATTCGATTTTCTTTTCGCCATTGTATGCTTTCTCAACTGCCGCATCCAATACTCTGGAAGCTGCCGCCCAAATGTCAGGACCAGTTCCATCTCCCTCGATGAACGGGACAATCGGGTTATTTGGTACTTCAAGAACACCATTATTCACTTTGATTACTTCTGCCATATTTAATGACCTCCTTCATATATTGTAAAACAGCAAGGAATGAAAAAATGCTATGTACAAGGAGGGAGTTGCTCCTCCTGCTGTACGCGATTAACGTTGTTCGACCGGCACGTAAGAGCGCTTATCGTGACCAACATATTCAGCGCGCGGACGAATTAGTCTGTTGTTGCTATACTGCTCCAGAATGTGGGCAAGCCAGCCTGATGTCCGGCTTACGGCGAAGATCGGAGTGAAAAGATCATGCGCAAACCCCAAGGAATGATAGACGCTCGCCGAATAAAAATCGACGTTAGGCAACAGCCCTTTTTCCTCGGTGATCATCTTATCAATTTTAACAGACATTTCATACCATTTTGGTTCGCCGGTAATTTCAGTTAGACGTTTGGACATTTCGCGCAAATGTTTCGCACGCGGGTCGCCATTTTTATAGACGCGGTGACCAAAGCCCATAATCTTTTCTTTATTATCCAATGCTTTACGGATGTAAGGCTCAACATTTTCAATCGTGTCGATCTCCGTCAGCATCTTCATCACACCTTCATTTGCTCCACCGTGGAGAGGACCTTTTAAAGCGCCAATGGCTGCTGTCATTCCAGAATAAACATCAGATAAGGTTGCCACGCATACACGCGCTGTAAATGTGGAAGCATTCAACTCATGATCTGCATGTAAAACAAGTGCTTTATTCAAGGCATTCACAGCAATTTTATCAGGCTCTTCGCCAGTCAACATGTACAAGAAGTTGGCGGCAAAGCTCAAGTCATTACGGGGTGCCACCGGCTCAAGACCGTCTCGCAAGCGTGAGAAAGCTGCCACGATCGTCGGAATCTGAGCCTGGATTTTAACAGCTTTAAGACGGTTTGCTTCCTCTTCCATCACATCAGCTTGTTCATCAAATAATGCCAGACTTGAAACGGCCGTACGCAATGCAGCCATTGGATGGACTTTATCTAACGGAAGTGCTTTCATCTGCTCGATGATCTCTTTTGGAATTTCTGCATGGTCAGCCAGCTGCTGTGTAAATGTCGAAAGCTCATCCTTTTTCGGTAAATCGCCATTCCAAAGGAGGTAAATCACCTCTTCAAAACTCGCATTATCTGCTAAATCATCAATGTCGTACCCTTGATAGGTCAGGACACTATCAATAATTGAACTAACACTTGAAGTCGTTGCTACAATACCCTCTAGACCACGAGTTGTACTCACATTAACCTCTCCTTTTCTCTAATGTTCTTCCTTGGCCCCGAACTAGTAAATGCTTACATTTACAACCAGTAAACATAAGCGCCGCTATGTAGGAAGATGTTGACACAGTTCATTATACCGATTTATTACGCTTTTGTGAACGTTTTACGTTAAACTAATTCTCGACAATCCGATCACTTTGCCCGCTTTACCTGGATGAAGCCGCTTTTCTTCGCATTAGCCGCCGAGCTTTGAAAAGAATTCAACAGCTCTCATTGCCAAGTACGCAATCCCAGCTCCAATTAACGGGCCGACCGCAACACCATTGAATAATGTCACAGCGAGAATCGTTCCAAAAACGAGAGCCGTCGTAATATGAGGATCTGTCCGCAATAAATCAAGCCCGCTTGCTGCAATTAAGGCGACAAGAATACCGGCTCCGAGCGCAATCCACGCATAAGAGGAACGCACCGCTTCCCCAAGCTGCTTAAACCCGATTTCGCCAGTAACAATCGGCGTTAAAACGGCAATCGTAATGACCGTGACGCCAATATTAATTCCCTTTTGCTGAATAAAAGGGAATACTTTATCTCCTAAACCTACCCATTTCAAAAGCAACAGGCAAACAACCGCAACGATTAAAGACTGGTTTTTCGCCATGATCGCGATCGCTAACAAAATAAGCATAAAAATCGACGCCTGTGAAAACAAAAAACAATCAACCTTCTTCCTAAAACAATCTTCCTCATACTGCGTTGGCCGTTCCAACATCCATAGCAATGCCTGTTTATCATACCATAATCCTACAGGATTCGCCATAACCGCCCAGCTTCTGTTACCTTCGATTACTCATAATAATAAAGTTTCCATTTTTGATGAGACGATGAAATATTTTCAGCAGCAGTGCTTTCGCAACCGTTCTCGTTTGCGGAATAAGCAAAAAGAAACCGATCGCATCCGTAATGAATCCAGGGGCGAGCAAAGCAATCCCTCCGATAAGAATACAAATCCCATCAAGCATCACTCCACTCGGTAATTGTCCTTGCTGTGCCTGCATTTGAGCGAGCCTGATCGTCTGCAATCCTTCCCGCTTCGCAAGCCAAGCCCCTAAAATTCCCGTTGCGATAATCAGAAGAATCGTCGGCCAGACACCAATCGTTCGTCCTGATAGGAGCAACACCGCGATTTCAAGCGCGGGCACAACAATAATAAGCAACAACAGGAACCGAAACATCTGAGCTTCCTCCTTCCGCCAACCTCATTTCCTGTTAAGGAAAAAAGTTTGTCTCAACAGACATTCGGCTTACTTGAGACAAACTTTCTAATTCCGCTTAAAGCACGCTCGTATGGCCACGATAAATATCGCCGCGCGCACTGTCTACTGTAATTTCCTCCCCATCTTCAAACAGCTCCATTGCCCCTTCGACTCCGACAATGACAGGGGTACTCAAGTTAAGACCGACGACCGCCGCGTGAGAAGTCAGTCCACCTTCTTCGGTGATCACGGCCGCGGCCATTTCAAATGCCGGAATCATATCCTTATCCGTACTGTACGTAACAAGGATTGAGCCTTCTTTCATTTTCTCATTGGCCTCAAAAGCGTTTCTCGCCACCACTACTTTCCCTGATGCCGTCCGCCGGCCGATCCCCTGGCCTTTGGCAACGACCTCGCCAATAACATGGACCTTCATAATATTTGTTGTTCCCGTTTCCCCGACCGGTACCCCCGCCGTGATGACGACCAAATCACCTTGTGCCACCATCCCTGACGATACTGCGGATTCCACAGTCGATTCCAGCATTTCATCGGTGGAAGCTGCTTCTTTGCCAAGAACAGGATAGACACCCCACACGAGGTTCAGCCTGCGGATGACGCGCTCGTTGCTCGTGACGGCAACAATTGGCGATTTCGGGCGGTATTTTGAAACCATTCTTGCTGTATAACCGCTCTCAGTCGCCGATAAAATAGCAGCCGCTGACAGATTAGAGGCAGTATGGGCGACCGATTGGCCAATCGCGCTCGTAATCGTGATATTCGCTTCCTTCGTTTTCTTACGCAGCATCGCTTCATAATTCAATGCTTCCTCGGTCCGTCGCGCAATGTTGTTCATCGTCTGCACGGATTCAACCGGATAATCACCGGCCGCCGTTTCACCCGATAGCATGATCGCGTCTGTTCCATCAAAGATCGCGTTGGCAACATCACTGGCTTCCGCTCTTGTCGGGCGCGGGTTACGCTGCATCGAATCAAGCATTTGTGTCGCCGTGATAACCGGCTTTGCGGCGTAGTTACATTTTTTGATCAACTGCTTCTGTACAAGAGGCACTTCCTCGGCAGGGATTTCAACACCGAGATCCCCACGGGCGACCATCAACCCGTCTGACACTTCTAAAATTTCGTTGATATTGTCGACACCTTCCTGATTTTCAATCTTCGGGATAATATGAATATCCGTCCCATTATGTCGTTCAAGAAGCTCACGGATTTCCAGCACGTCGGTTGCACGGCGGACAAACGAAGCCGCGATAAAGTCAACCCCCTGCTCAATTCCGAACTTAATATCAGCCGCATCCTTTTCGGTAATCCCCGGCAAGTTCACGCTGACATTCGGCACGTTGACGCCCTTTTTGTTTTTCAATGTCCCGCTGTTTAAGATCTTCGTAACAATTTCCTCGTCACGGATTTCCACGACCTCCAAGCCGATCAGTCCGTCATCGAGAAGAATTTTCGAACCTGGGTGAACATCGTCGATTAACCCCGGATACGTGATCGAAATCTTCTCCGCATTTCCAACTACCTCTGTCATGGAAATGATTAATGTTTCACCCGCCTTCAGTTCGGCTACTCCCCCCTCCAATGTTTGCGTCCGGATTTCCGGTCCCTTCGTATCAAGCAGGATCGCTACTTTTTGCCCGGTGCGCTTCTCTGCTTCACGAATATTTTCAATCCGCGCCCCGTGCTCCGCAAAATCACCGTGTGAAAAATTCAGCCTGGCGACATTCATACCAGCTTCAATAAGGGCAACAAGCTTATCGATCGATTCACTCGCCGGTCCAATCGTACATACAATCTTCGTTTTTCGCATATTAGCCTCCTAAAATAGTCATTGTTTAAATCGATAACTCCTGTGAGAGCTTGTACATCTCCTGGTCAATTGTATGCGGACGGGATAAAGCTTCGTTTATATCATGGTAGACTAGTTCATTACGCTGAATTCCGACAGTTACACCAGCTTTCCCATCAAGCAGCAGGTCAACCGCTTTAGCCCCGAGCCGGCTTGCCAGTACACGGTCAAATCCGGTTGGTGAGCCGCCGCGCTGGATATGGCCGAGCACAGTAACACGCGTCTCCATCTTCGTTGCTTCCTGAATGCTGCGGCCGAACTCAAATCCGCTTCCGACTCCTTCCGCTACAACAATAATACTATGCTTCTTCCCCCGGTCTTGTCCACGTTTTAATCGGGAGATAATCGCGTCAAAGTCATAGTCTGCTTCCGGAATCACGATTGTTTCCGCCCCATCAGCAAGCCCCGACCAAAGCGCCAAATCACCGGCATGCCGTCCCATGACTTCAATCACATATGTACGTTCATGCGAAGTTGCCGTATCGCGGATTTTATCTATCGCATCAATGACGGTGTTTAACGCCGTGTCAAACCCGATTGTGAAATCCGTCCCCGGAATATCGTTGTCAATCGTTCCTGGGACACCGATCGTTGGAAATCCGTGCTCGGTTAATTTTTGCGCCCCGCGGTATGAACCGTCTCCGCCGATCACGACAAGCCCTTCAATCCCAAACTTCTCCAGCTGGGCGATCGCCTTTTTTTGTCCTTCTTCTGTTTTAAATTCTTCACAGCGTGCTGTATATAAAATCGTGCCGCCGCGATGGATGATATCGCCTACAGAGCCGAGCTCCATCTTCTTAATATCACCCTCGATTAAACCGGCATATCCGTAAGAGACGCCATATACTTCCACCTCATGATAAATCGCTTTCCGCACGACAGCCCGAATGGCAGCGTTCATTCCTGGAGAATCGCCCCCGCTTGTCAGAACTCCGATACGTTTCATTCTATGTACCCCCTCGACTTGTTTTGGCAAAGTGTTTGTTCTTCTTTCCCCTTACCCTACTTTTTGGACTTGTAATAGTATCTTGCTCTCAATTAAAAAAAATACCATTTTCACCGCCGGAACACAATACAGATGATTGAGCGAGCCATCAAAAGAGGAGACGGCGCCAATCGACTTCTCTACTGCCTGAAAGCCACGCCCCGTACAGGTTTCAAAGATTTTCAGCGGCCCTGGATAGCACATAGAGGGTGTCCCAAAAGCCAGCACTTTTAGAACACCCTCTCCTTTATTCAACAGGCATGACATCGTTTACAAGCCCGTATTCTCCAATTTTTTTGTACTTTTCATAGCGATTTTCAATTAGTTCTTCTTCAGACAGCTTCGATAATGCTGTCAGAGAAGCCGTCAATACGTCGTCTATCGCTTCTGCCTGTCGCTTGACGTCTTTATGGGCACCGCCCTTAACTTCATGGATAATTTCATCAATAATCCCTAATTCTTTTAAATCCGGCGCTGTAATTCTCATTGATTCTGCCGCCTTTTGCGCCAGCGAAGCATCCTTCCAAAGGAGAGCCGCTGCCCCTTCCGGCGAAATAACGGAATAGGTCGAATTCTCGAGCATATGAACATGATTGCCGACACCTAACGCCAGCGCTCCGCCACTGCCGCCTTCCCCAATCACGACGCAAATAACAGGCACCTTCAATCCGGCCATTTCAAGCAGGTTTCTGGCAATCGCTTCACTTTGACCACGCTCTTCAGCAGCCTTTCCAGGGTAGGCTCCTTTTGTATCGATAAAGCAAAAAATCGGCCGATTAAACTTCTCAGCCTGTTTCATTAAGCGCAGCGCTTTCCGGTACCCTTCAGGATGAGGCATTCCGAAGTTGCGGCGAATGTTTTCTTTTGTATCTTTTCCACGCTGATGACCAATCACCGTGACCGGTCTCCCGTGAAATTTCGCGATGCCACCGACAATCGCCTCATCATCGCCAAATAAGCGGTCGCCATGGAGTTCAAGAAAGTCGGTAAACAAATGCTCGATATAATCCAACGTCGTCGGCCGCTCGCTATGACGGGCCAGCTGAACCCGCTCCCAAGGCTGCAAATTGCCGTAAATCTCTTCCTCCAGCTTCTGCAATCGTCTTTCCAGTTTCACAATTTCATCGGTTAAATCGATATCTTTTTCTTCGGTGAAATGCCGAAGCTCACTGATTTTATTCTTCAATTCGGTAATCGGCTTCTCAAAACCTAGTTCACTCGCCATGCTTGAGCACCTCCTTTGTTATGAAGCGTGAATATCCAATATATTTCGAAGTGTTTCTTTCATCTCCAGACGCGGAACAACACGATCAAGCTGGCCATGCTTAAGCAGGAACTCCGCGGTCTGGAAATCATCAGGCAGCTCCTGGCGAATCGTCTGTTCAATAATGCGTCGTCCGGCAAAGCCGATCAGCGCTTTCGGTTCGGCGAAATTATAATCACCCAATGAAGCGAAGCTCGCTGACACCCCGCCTGTTGTCGGATGCGTCATGATGGAAATAAAAAGCCCACCCTCACGATGTAATTTCTGCAGGGCGGCACTTGTTTTCGCCATTTGCATCAAGCTAAGAACCCCCTCCTGCATTCTTGCTCCACCGGAAGCGGAAAACAGGATAAATGGCAGTTTCTTGTCAATTGCCCGCTCTATAGCCAACGTGATTTTTTCACCGACAACCGACCCCATGCTTCCCATCCGGAAGCGGGCATCCATAACAGCTGCCACGGCGCCAAAACCGCCAATTTGCCCTTCGCCTGTCACAACCGCTTCATTGATGCCGGTTTTCTTGCGGTCCGCTTCAAGCTTTTCTTCATAGGCATCAAAGCCTAAAGGGTTAAGGCTCGTCATATTCTGATTAAATTCAACGAACGTACCACTGTCAAATATACTATTCATCCGGTCATAGGCTGCCATACGGTGATGATGACCGCATGTGTCGCACACATATAAATTCTTTTTCAATTCTTTCGTATACATAATCGTTCTGCAAGCGGGACACTTCGTCATTAAGCCTTCCGGCACTTCCTGCTTGGCACGCTCAGAAGGGATTGTCGCATACCGCTTTTTTTTCTTTAAAAAATCCTTAAGCATTTTTCCACCTCGCTCGCTTAAGCTTTCGTAATCTATGATCTAAAACGAAACAGCTCAATCAAAAACGGCTATTTTGCAAATGACGTTTCATCGCTGCAATTGCTGCTTCGCTGTCTCTTCCTTTAAGCGCCTGATAAATCTCTTCATGTTCGGCAATAGAAGCGCTCATTCTTCCTGCCCGTTTCAACGATTGTTCAATCGCCACCTTGTTGTACTCGACCAATGCCATCCATAGATTAAGCAGAAGCTGATTTTGGCAGGAAGCGACGATCGTTTTATGAAATAAATAATCCTCTTCCACCGGCAGATCACCATGAGCCCACTCTTCTTTCGCTTCATTGATCAGACTGTTCAGGCGTTCAATTGCTTCTTCATCCATTCGTTCACAGGCCAAGCGCAGTGCTTCCACTTCGACAATTCTTCTCGTTTCGCTCAGATCCTGCTTAGCACTTTCACTTTTCAATAAAAAAGATAAAATAATGTCAATTAATTGAAAGCTGCCAGCCGGTTTAATAAAGGTACCTTCCCCGCGCCTTGTCTCAATTAAATCAAGCAGTTCAAGCGCTCGCAGCGCCTCTCTGACAGAGGAGCGACCAACATCAAGTCGGTCGCTCAGTTCTCTTTCAGAAGGAAGCTTATCTCCACTCGTTAACTGATCATGCTGGATAATTTGATTAATTTTTTTGATGATTTCTACGTATACCTTCGGCTGTCCTGATGACATAATGTCATCCCTCACCTTTTATTCGTTTCCGATAATAGCCATTTTTCTCGTTCTCTCAGCTATTTCTTCAGGGTCTACTTTCTTTCTGGCAACGCCGGTCTCCATCGCTGTCTTCGCTACAGCTGCTGCAACAGCCGGAGCAACCCGCGCATCAAATGGTGCCGGAATCACATAATCAGAAGAAAGCTCTGACTCAGCGACAAGATCAGCAATCGCATAAACGGCGGCAACCTTCATTTCCTCGTTAATATGAGTCGCACGTACATCAAGCGCTCCGCGGAAAATTCCCGGGAAAGCAAGAACATTGTTCACCTGGTTAGGGAAATCAGAACGTCCTGTTCCAATGACTTTCGCCCCGGCAGCTTTGGCTTCTTCCGGCATAATTTCAGGCACAGGGTTCGCCATCGCAAAAATAATCGGATCTGCATTCATGCTCTCGACCATCTCTTTTGATAATGCGCCGGCAACGGAAACCCCGATAAAGACATCCGCGCCCTTAATGACGTCAGCGAGACTTCCCTCTAAACGGTCCGGATTCGTAAATTTCGCCACTTCGTCCTTCATCTGGTTCATCCCGTAAGAACGCCCGTCGAAAATAGCGCCTCTTGAATCACACATAATGACATCGCGGATTCCCATGCGCTGCATCAATTTAATGATCGCGATTCCGGCTGAACCGGCTCCGTTCGCCACTACTTTAATTTCTGACATTTTCTTCCCAGTCAGCTTTAACGCATTAATAAGTCCGGCTAGTGTGACGATCGCCGTTCCGTGCTGGTCGTCATGGAAGATCGGAATATTTGTTTCTTTCTTCAGACGCTCTTCAATTTCAAAGCAATCCGGTGCAGCAATATCCTCAAGATTGACCCCGCCGAAAGTCGGCTCCATTAATTTCACCGTTTCAACGATTTTATCGATATCTGTTGTGCGCAGGCAAATAGGAAAGGAATCAACGCCGGCAAATGACTTAAATAAGACAGCTTTTCCTTCCATAACCGGTAAAGAAGCTTCAGGACCAATATTCCCCAATCCAAGCACAGCAGTACCATTGCTGACTACGGCTACCATGTTTCCCTTCATTGTATACTCATATACGCTTTCAACGTCCTCAAAGATTTCCTTACAAGGTTCAGCCACTCCCGGTGAATACGCTAAGCTTAAATCCTGAGCATTTCGCACAGGGACCTTCGACGTTGTCTCCAGCTTCCCTTGATTTTCGCGGTGAATATGTAAGGCTTCTTCTCTTGTTGTTGCCACAACAGACACACTCCTTCTTTTATAAATAAATTTGATTTCCTTAGATTGAATCCTGTTTTTCACTAATGGTCTGACCACTTAAAACAACCTTTATTATATAGAAAGTTCAGTCATAAGCCAAGAGATATTCCTGATTTCCCTTATTTATTATACGACTGCAGCACGACATTTTCCTTCCCCAACAGCCCGATTAATTGATCGAGACATTCATCAGCCGCATTGACATACCAGTCTTGAGGGAGAATCTTTTTTTCTTTTGTTTCAGCATGATAAAGCACGACCGGAACCGTTCCCGGATAAGCTTGAAGCTGCGCTTTCACCTGCTCAATCTTCGAAGCCGTTTCCGGTAAAATCCGCAGAAACAAGAGTTTACGAGGCTCGACCGTAAGCTGCTGCAGCCGGATCGCCTTTTCAATGATAAGCTGCTGCCGTTTAGCGTCCGCCCTGCCTTCAACAAACAGAAGCTCGCCTTCTTTGAAAAGCTCTTTCGCTGCCTTCCAGGCTGATGGAAAAGCGACAACTTCTGCCTCGCCCGCCTCATCACTCAGCTTGGCGAAAGCCATCTGCTCATTTTTTTTCGTTTTGATTTCTCTGACCTGGACCACCAGTCCCGCCGCCCGGATCACCCCTTTCGCTGTCAGCGCCTCGCTCAATGTTCGACGCCCCCTCCCTTCCAGCTTCTCTTTATACATTTCCACCGGATGAGAGGAAAGGTAAAACCCAAGTGCTTCCCGTTCCATATCGAGCTTTTCCTGAACGGTGAGCGGTTCGGCAGCCTCATATTGCGGCGGTGGCACTTCGACGGTGAACAATCCAGCGGTTTCTTCCTGAAAGCTTTTGACTGTGTCCGCAAACTCAAACGCCGCTTGCAGGGAATGGAGCAAGGTCGCCCGATCCTCCGCGAACTCATCCAGCGCACCTGCTTTGATCAGCTGTTCGATTGCTTTTTTGTTAACGAGCTTCGTGTCAACGCGGACGACAAAGTCAAACAGATCAGAAAACGGCTTTCGCTCGCGCTCCGTCAAAATCGCCTGCACGGCCTTTACCCCTACGTGGGCAATCGGCAAAAGGCCAAAGCGGATCGCTGATTGCTCCCCGGTAAAGAGCTGGCCGCTTTTTGACAGAGAAGGGGGCAGGATCCGATAGCCGGCCTGCCGGCATTCCTGGAGATGATGAGCCAGTTTTTCATGATGGTGCCAGACGCTGGAGAGCAGCGCTGTATAAAACGCCAGCGGATAATGGGCTTTCAGATAAGCGAGCTGATAGCTGAGCATGCTGTACGCGACGGCATGGCTTCGGTTAAAGCCATAGTCAGCAAACCGTTCAATTAGGGCAAAAACCTGCTCCGCAAGCTCCGACCCGTACCCTTGGCGTAACGCCCCTTGCTGAAAAGCCTCCTTTTGCCGCGCCAGTTCCACTTTGTTCTTTTTGCTGATCGCTCTTCTTAATAAATCGGCTTCCGCCAAGGAAAAACCGGCGAGCACCGAAGCGATTTGCATAATTTGCTCCTGATAAATGATGACGCCATATGTTTTGGCCAAAACCGGCTCCAAATCCGGATGAAGATAGTGGACCTGCTCCGGTTGGCGCTTGCCTCGAATATAATCGTCGATAAATTTCATCGGGCCGGGCCGGTAAAGAGCGTTGACGGCCACGATATCTTCAAAGTCAGTCGGCTTGAGGTCGATCAGCGTCCGCCGCATTCCCTGTGACTCCAATTGAAAAATTCCCGTCGTATCGCCGGCACCGAGCAGCTGATAGGTCGGCGCGTCATCAAGCGGAATCACGGCCAGATTAAACGGGCGATGCTGCTCGTGAACAAGCTGGACGATCCGTTCCAGCAACGTCAAGTTCCGCAATCCGAGAAAGTCAAACTTCAGCAATCCGAGCTCCTCGACGACCTCCATCGTCGCCTGGGTCAGCGACATCCCGCCCTGACCCGCTTGCAGCGCGACGATTTCCGGCAATGGTTCGGCACTGATCACGACTCCCGCGGCATGTGTCGAGGAATGCTTCGGCAGCCCTTCCAGCTGTGTCGCGAGCGTCCACAGCTCCTCCGCTTCAGTTGATTGCTTAATCAGCTGTTGCAGCCGCGTGCTGCCTCTCAGCGCTTTCTCCAGCGTAATCCCCGGCGAGGCGGGCACTTCTTTGGCGATTTGCTCGGTTACCGTCCCCAGGCCCAGCGCCTTGCCAACGTCACGGATGACAGCCTTTGCCGCCAGCGTTCCGAATGTCAGAATTTGCGCCACATGCCGCTCTCCGTACTTTTCCTTGACATAGGCGATGATCTCGTCGCGGCGATGGTCGGGAAAGTCGAGATCAATATCCGGCAAGGAAACGCGCTCTGGATTCAAAAAACGCTCAAACAGCAGTTCATATTTCAACGGATCGACATGGGTAATATAAAGCGCATAAGCGACAAGTGAACCGGCAGCCGAGCCTCTGCCCGGGCCTGTATGAATCTGCCGTTGTCTCGCATAGCGTAAAATATCCCAAACGATTAAAAAATAATCACTGAAGCCCATCCTGATAATCGTGCCCAGTTCATGCTCCAGTCTGGCAAGCATCGGCTCCGTCACCTGTTGATAACGCTCCTTTAATCCCTGCTCGCATAAGTGGCGCAGCTGCTTTTCCGCCGGCACCGCCGCTTCCGCCTTAAATTTCGGCATGCGCCGTTCGCCAAGTGTCAGCTGCACCGTGCAGGCAGATGCAAGCAATTCAGAGTTGTGGAGCGCCTCTGGTACGTTTTGAAAGCGGTCGCTCATTTCAGCAGGGCTGTGTAAATAGGCGATCCGTTCTCTGTCGGTAAAGACGCTGTCAGCCAGCCTGCTCCCCTGCTGAATCGAGCGCGCCACCTGATACGCGCTGACGTCCTCCTTTTCTGTAAAAAAGACAGGAGGAGCGGCGAGCAGCCGCAAACCGGAAACTTGCGCGAACGCCTTACGTGCTTCATAGTCGTCACCATAATCCTCTTCAATCGCGAGGAACCAATCGGAGGATTCGGTCCCGCCTTTCCAGCGATTGATCCAGTCAAGTGCTTTTGGATACTGGCCTTCCTGCAGCCAAAGATCAAGGGGGCCGGTCCGGCTCGGCAGCACGACAAGCACTTCCCGCAAATGAGGAAGCATTTCCTCACGCGTCAGAAACGGCTCTTTTTCCTCTTTATGGCCAAGGATCGTCGCTAGCTGCAATAAGTTGGCATAGCCCTGATTATTTTTGGCATAAAGGCGAAGAGTGGCCGAAGCCTGCTGCTCCGCCTCATATTGGATGGTCAGCTCAAGCCCGAAGATCGGCTTGATCTGATTGGCAACGCAAGCCTGATAAAAGGGAACCGCCCCGTACATCACATGACGATCGCTTAATGCCAGCGCCTGATAGCCAAGCTCTTTCGCTTTTTTCACGAAAGCAGGCAACCGATTTGTAGCAGATAGTAGGCTGTATTCACTATAAACATAGCTTTGAACAACCATCCAATCCCCCCCTTCCTAAAAATAAGTCCATGTATCCTAGTATAGTATAAATGATCAGCTGCTGTCTCATTAGCTGGTTGTCCGGCGCTTTTTGCAGCGACCGGGACAACGGCAGTCATAATTCTGTTCTCATTCCGTATACATAGTAATATGGATAAGCCCTTGTACGGAAGCACGAGAGTGAAAGGAGGAACAGAGTATGTTGGACCGGGAGCTGCTGGCTACGTTAATCATAGACTTCTTCGTCGCCTTCGGTGTTTTAATCGGCGGCGCGATTATTGGCGGGATCGGTGCCTTTCTCATTGGAAAGCCTCCCCTTTCTGTTATGAATGATTTAGCCAGCAGCTTAAAAATCTGGGCGATCGTAGCAGCGATCGGTGGAACGTTTGACGCGATTACAACCATTGAACGGGGGCTTTTTAACGGCGCTCATGATGATATTTTCAAGACGGGGCTAATGATCTTTGCCGCCCTCTGCGGCGCGCATTCAGGGACGCTGCTGCTGCAGTGGATCGTAGGGGAGACACTGTCATGAGAATCCCCCCATTCTTTGAGCGGCCAAGCTGGCAGCGCTTTTTTGCCGGGGTCATCATTGGCGTTCTCATCGGCTGGTTCTTTTTTGTTTATCAGTATGGACAAGTGTATGAAGGCTTGATGCTGCGTATTTCCAAACAGGAGGCGCTGATCCATAAGCAGCAGGAACGAATTGACGGGCTCGTCAGCGAGCAGACGAAGCTGAATGAAGAGAATCAAAAAAAGCTGACGATCCAGCAGGTTGAAATTGTTTACGTAAATGACCGGCGCCTGCGCCTCAACCAGTTAACATTATTTGAACTAAGAGAACAGGCGCTCAACGAGCTCCAGTTTATTGAACGGAAAGATATTGAAACGGTGGCGACAATGAAAGATTCGATTATAAAAACGTTGGAGAATAAAGTGTTTCATGTCGGAGAAGGCCGCTATCAGCTTGATGTGAAGGAAGTCTATTTGTTTACGACGTTACGGCTTTATGTAGAAATTACGCTGCCGAGCGCTTGAGACAAAACGAGCTCCTATTGGCAATCGCAGTCGCCGAGGTTTTCGCACATTGCTTAAGGGCTGGGCAAAAGCAGCCTTTTGTCCCAGCCCCGGCAGCGTAGCCAAAACAGGATTGACTATGCCCGTTCTTTGTCAGTCCCCTTCGCTTGAAGCCCGCACAAGCTTCGCGACAATCTCCTCTGTTTCCTCCCAGGAATACGCCGTTGCTCCGGCAGCCATCGGATGGCCTCCTCCGCCGTGCTCGGCGGCAATCTCGTTAATCACCGGTCCTTTGGAACGCAATCTGACTCTGATCTTATCCTCCTCCTCAACGAAGAAAACCCATGTCCGTAAGCCCTCCACATCGGAAAAGCTATTGACGAGCTGCGATGATTCATTGGCTGTCACCTGAAACTGCTCCAGCAGCTCCTTTGTCAGCCGCATGACGCCGACGCGCTCAGCGACAATCGAAAAATGCTGCAGCACATAGCCTTGCAAGCGAATTATTTTCAAATCTTTTTTATGAAAGTTGGAATAAAACGCATTCTGGTCAAATGCTTCGGCGACAAGCAAACTCGTCCGTCTTAACGTATCAGCGCTCGTGTTTGAAAAACGGAACCTGCCCGTGTCCCCTACGATGCCCGCATAAAGCAGTTCAGCAGAGTCAGCGTCCAGTTCAAAACCGCGTTCCTTGCCCTGGATCGCCAATTCAACGATCATTTCACTGACGGAGCTAAAGCTCGTGTCAACCCAGATAAGATCGCCATACGGTTCCTCATTCGGGTGGTGATCGATTTTAATCAGGTAAGCGCCCCTGTCATAGCGCGCATCACTGATCCGCGCCGTATTAGCCGTATCGCACACGATCACGAGTGCTCCCTCATATTGTTCATCCTTTACCGTATCCATCTCCCCTAAAAAAGCTAAGGAGGGTTCTTCCTCACCGACGGCAAAAATGTTCTTTTCCGGATAACGCTTCTTAAGAAGCGAAGCAAGCCCGAGCTGGGATCCTAAAGCGTCGGGGTCCGGCCGTTCATGACGATGAATAATAACCGTGTCGAAAGCGGCAACTTGATCAAGAATAGTAGCAATCAATTTATTCAGCTCTCTTTCTGTTCATCTTTCCTTCACTGGTATTCTTTCTCTTATAACGATACAATATCAGCATGACCTATGAAACAAGGAGGCCTCATTGTGGATAAAATATTTACGATTATCATTATCTTTTCTGCCGTCTTTTTTCTTTATAACAAAATAAAAACATGGCGTACCCCGCCATCCTTATTAAATCGTCTCTATCAAACGAAGGCGACGCTCTCGCTCGGCTTTTTCCTCACCGCCTTTGGCGCCAACCTGCTGTTCACTCCACGCGGTACAATCGACATTGTCGTCGGAGCCGTTTTTGCCCTTTTAGGAATCGCCAATATCGTTTTTGGCTATCGCGCTTACCGCCATTACATCCCTCAGCTCGACGAGTAGTCTTTCCTCACTTTCGGGAGACCAATGAAAGAGAGAAACTAAAACACTCCGATCATCCGAGGCTGGGACAAAAGGTTGTTTTTTACCTTTTTTCCAGTCTCTACGCAATGAGCGGAACCGCCACGATTTTTTTGAAAGCCCGTTGTGAGTGGATTTCTCACAACAGGCTTGTGGCGTGTGAAGCCATTGCCAATAGGTCCAAAAGCTAGTTTTGTCTCAAGCTCGATCTTCTTCTCGTGCCGCGAACGTTGCTAGTCTGGCATCTCCTGATTCCCTGCTATTTGACTTTAGGATTAAGGTTCAATCAGCTGGGCCATCATCAATGCCTTGCCGACGATCTCCCCATTAAAGTACAGCTCGACGTCAATTTTTCCGTGCTTCCGTCCAATTTCCAATATTTTTGGTCTGATCATGATCATACTCTCGATCTGGACAGGCTTAATAAAGTAAATCGTAATATTCTCGACAACGAGATCACCTTTTTTGTATTTCCGCAACACTCTGCTTCCACTTTCGGTGACAAGCGTCGTCATGACGCCGTAGGAAATCGTCCCGAGCTGATTCGTCATTTGCGGTGAAACCTCGCATTCGAACATATAGCCTTCCTCGACGGCCTTTTCCTCGATCCGGCTCGTGACGATATCTTCAATCGTTTCACCGACATGAGGCTGCCGTTGCACCATTTGCAACGCTTTCAGCACATCCTGCCTGCTAATGATGCCAAGCAGCCGGCGCTGCTCGTCAATAACGGGCAACAGCTCGATTCCTTCCCACACCATAACGTGCGCCACAGCAGCGACGGTCGTATGCTCATTGACCGTAATCGGATTGCGGGTCATCACCTTTTCAATCGGAGTTTGCTTCGTCGCCCCGAGCACATCCTTTGCGGCGACCATGCCCTGAATTTTCATTTGGGCATCAATGACCGGATAACGGCTGTGCCCGGTTTTTTCATTCAGTTCATGCCACTTCTCGACATTGTTCTGCGTCGTCATGTAAAACGTGTCCTGCAGCGGAATCAAAATATCATCGACCAGCACGATCTCCTTTTTAATTAGCTGGTCATAGATCGCCCGGTTAATCATCGTCGCCACAGTGAACGTATCATAGCTCGTCGAGATAATCGGCAAATCCAGCTCATCCGCCAGCTGAATCACCTCTTCGCTCGTGTCGAAGCCCCCGGTGATCAAAACAGCCGCCCCCGCCTCCAAAGCGAGCCTGTGGCCCTGATAGCGGTTTCCTACAATGAGAAGATTTCCCGCTTCGACATAGCGCATCATCGCGTCAAGCTTCATCGCCCCGATGACAAAGCGGTTGAGTGTCTTATACAACCCCTGCCGTCCCCCGAGAACTTGTCCATCGACGATGTTTACGATTTCAGCAAAGGTCAGCTTTTCAATATTTTCCTTCTTTTTCTTCTCGATCCGAATCGTCCCAACGCGCTCGATGGTGCTGACAAGCCCCTGGTTTTCGGCCTCTTTAATCGCACGGTAAGCCGTGCCTTCACTTACGAGCAACGCTTTGGCAATAGAACGAACAGAAATTTTTTCTCCTACCTCAAGGTCAGTAATATACTCAATAATCTGCTCATGCTTTGTTTTTGTCGGCATACCGCCACCACACTTTCCTACTCTCACTGTATCTGTTATTTTTTTCTCTCTGTATTACTGCCATTATACGTTGGAAAGAGTAGGGGAGCAAGGCTATCTTTCGCTATTCTCTTTGTCTCAGTCTTTTTTTCGCGGCAGAAGGAAATGATACAGATGCCACTTTTGTTTCCTTTCTATATAACAGCTGTAGACTATTTCCAATTAAGACAATTATCGCAAATGCAACCCATGAATAAGCAAAGGCCTGTGCCAGCGGCTCACCTTGAAAAGGGAGTAACGAAAAGCTGTAAAATAACATCAAAGCCGACAGCAAACAGCAAAGAAACGCCCGTTGGCGCATAAGGATCACCCTTTCTTTTTTGACTCTTTTTCCATACCTTATGCGGCCAATATGAAAAAAAGACCCCTGTCCAGGTCTTCATTCCAATGCCATGTAAAAAAAGAGGGGCTGCGACAAAGGCTGGTTTCCCTTTTTGCATCCCCTCGTTTTTTTCTCCTATATCGATCCGCTTTAAAGCTCGATTGACTCTCCCACTCCGAGAGCGAGACCTTTTTTGCCTGGCAGCTGTTCAGCAAACTGCTTGCCGTCCTGTTTGATTAACGGGAACGTATTGTAATGAATCGGTACGACCCGCTTCGCCTGCAGCCATTCCGCTGCGACCGCGGCGTCGTCAGGACCCATTGTAAAATTATCGCCAATTGGCAGGAAGGCGAGGTCGATCGTATTTCGTTCACCAATGACCTTCATGTCGCCAAATAAAGCGGTGTCTCCAGCATGAAAAATCGTTTTACCTTCCGTCGTCAATAAAATCCCGGCCGGCATCCCTGTATAAATAATTTTTTGCTCCTCTTCAATTGTAAACGACGAGCCATGGAAAGCCTGCGTTAATTTAACGGTGCCAAAATCAAATTCATGCGCACCGCCAATATGAAGCGGATGAGTGTTGACACCTTGCCAGCCTAGATACGCTGCGAGCTCGAACGGGGCGATTACAAGCGCATCATTTCGTTTCGCAAGCGCTACCGTATCACCGACGTGATCATTGTGACCGTGCGTCAATAAAATCACATCAACCTCCACTTCATCGGCCTTTAAATCGGTTGTCCCATTTCCGGTAATAAAGGGATCGAAAATGATTTTCTTCCCCTTTGCTTCGACAAAAACAACTGAATGACCATGATAACTAACCTTCATTTGCATTCGCTCCTTTTTTGAAAAATAAATCAATTATGTAAGTAGATAGATGCAACAACAAATAACAAGCCATTCACCTATTTCTTTATACCCCATTGTATATTACTTAACCACACACCGGCTTGAATCCTGCCTGTTTACGAATCTTTTTTTTCGCCCGCCGAACTAAATAACGTTGCTTTTTTAACCCCGGATGTCTCTGACACATAATACGCTTCCAGCACGGCGCTCGGATCGACCGCCATGACAACCTCCTTCAGCTTCGGATAAACAAAGCGGTTCGTAATGCAATAAATGATTAATCGTTCATCACCTGTATAGCCGCCCTGTCCATACAGATAGGTGATCGACACATCAAGCTCCTTCAACAATTTTTGCCCGACTTTATGCGGCGTATCGGAAATAATCATCACCGATTTCCCCTGGTTTAACCCATCAAGCACAAAATCAATCATTTTCGAAACAATATAAAAAACAGCGACACTGAACATTGCCTGCTCAAGCGTAAAAACAAATGCCGCCCCGGTCAAAATAAACGCGTTGATCGCCAGCAAAAACGTACTGACCGGAATATGAAAGCGGCGCTGGGCCCAAATCGCAATCATTTCTGTCCCGTCCACGGCTCCCCCCGCTTTGACAACGAGGCCGACGCCGAGCCCCAAAAGCAGCCCGCCGTAAAGGACAATCAGTACTTCAGAAGACGTAATCGCCAGCATCGGTCCAAGCCACGCAAGGGAAGCAGCCGTTATCACATTTGCATATAAAGTCCGAATGACAAAGGTTTTCCCCATAAAGCGGCCCGAAAACAATAAGGAAGGGATGTTCAGGGCTAAAAAACCGACCCAGATCGGCCAGGCAAACAGTTCATTTGCCATAATCGCGATCGCTGTCACTCCGCCGTCGACAAGTCCATTCGGAGCCAGAATCAGCTCAAGCCCTGCCGCTACAAATACCGAACCAATCGTTAAAAGTAAATAATGAAAAAAAGTTCTCATTCCGCTGCTCCTCTACCCTTAGTTAGCTTAATTTTACCATATTCTTTCGGATGAAGAATAATCGGAACAAAGCGAACTTTCTCATTTGAACCAGCCGAAGCGCATTTCTGAAACAGAAAAAACCCCAAAGGCTAAAAAAACCTTTGGAGACATCCTTGAGAATGGAGAATAGAGCCTGCCTTTTGTGACAGGCTTTTTCTGTTGCGAACGTCCGCTATTCCGGTTTATGCCACACCCATGTAAAAAGCTTTCCTTCCCCGTTCATATAACGAATGTCGACGCTCTCCGCTTTTGGGTAGAGCGATTGCTGAATTCGCGATACAAGCTCTTCAATCGTCGCTCTTTCATCGAGGTTGATTTTCTCCAGTACACGCTCGACTTCTTCCTTCGCTTTTTCTCCTTTGATTACCCGTTCCCCCGATTCAAACTCATAATGATTCGGACTATCATATTCCCATTGATGTTCGATGCCATTTTCGATAATCGTCAGCCGGAATGAAAAGCTTTCCATCAGCTCTGTGCCGGCAGCATAAGCAGGAGAGCTTGCAAGCAAAAAGGCCATTCCAAGAAAGAGCATCCACATTTTTTTCAATTGTTATCACCTCGATAGTAAGGTGCGTTAAAAATGGAATATTATACATCCTAACGATAACGGTGTATGACATCCACCCCTCCGGTTACTTCCAGCACCGTTCCCGTCACCATATCGGCATCCTCTTCGCAAAGAAAGAGAATCGAGCGGGCGATGTCCTCCCCCGTGCCTGAGCGCCCAATTGGCGTCTCTCTGTCAGGGTGCTGACGTGCCTCGGCAATCGTCGCTTCCTTCATTTCTCCTAAAATATTTCCCGGACATACCATGTTGGCGGTAATCCCATATTCCGCTTCCTCAATCGAAACAGTTTTCATCAACGAAACAAGGCCGACTTTAGCGGCCGCATAGGCGGAGCGGTACAGCCATCCCGGGGCGCTGTTCGCTCCCTGGAAGCCATATGCAATAATTCTGCCGAATCGCTGCTTTCTCATAATGGGTACGATTTTTTTTAAAAGATAAAAAAACGCACTCAAATTGCCGTCGATCATTTGATACCATTCTTCTTCCTCGTATTCAACGAGCTTTTTCCGTTCAAATACATACGGCCCCGCATTGTTGATCAACAGATCGATCCGCTGAAAACGGTTCATCGCTGCCTCAACAGCCCGATAAATATCAGCTTTCTTCGTTACGTCCGCCTGGATAAACTGGAGCCGGCCCTCATAGGCCAGCCAGCGTTCTTTCAGAACCCGAACAGCCTCTTGATCACTGCGAAACGTCACCGTCACAGAATAACCCTTTGCCAACAAGCTTTCCGTCACCTGCACTCCTAAGCCTTTTGTTCCTGCCGTAATAAAGGCATGACGCATGCAATTCCCTCCTATGTCCTTCAGTCTCCTCACCTTCTCGATCATACTATGTTTTTCCTCATTCGTTAAGAAAAGCGACTGCACGATTTTTTCTTAGGCTACCCAAAAAAGAGGCTGAAGTAAAAGGTGAAAACAACCTTTTACTCCAGCCTCTAAGCAATATGCGGGGCCGCCACGATCTTTTGAATGGGGCTCTCACAGCTTTTATTCTGCATTTAGTCGGCAAGGCATTGCTTGGCCTTTTCGAGCGCTGCTTTTACTTGTTCGAAACCAGTGCCGCCTGCGCTGTTCCGCCGGGCGACAACCGTCTTCGGCTGCAGCACCTCGTAAATATCTTTATCAAATAATGAGCTCGCCTCTTCGTAATCAGAAAATGGTAAATCAAGCAGAAAGACACCCTTCTGAATCGCGACAAGAACAAGCTTCCCGACAACTTCATGCGCTTCGCGGAACGGCATTCCTTTCGTCGCCAAATAATCGGCGAGTTCTGTCGCATTTGAGAAATCCTGGTGCACCGCTTTTTCCATTGTATCTGCATGAACCGTCAATGTCTCAATCATCCCAGCGAAGATATGTAAGGAGCCTTTTACGGTTTCCACCGTATCAAACATTCCTTCTTTATCCTCCTGCATGTCTTTATTGTAGGCAAGCGGAAGTCCTTTCAACGTCGTCAGCAAGGAAAAGAGGTTGCCATACACCCGCCCCGTTTTTCCGCGGATCAGTTCAGCCATATCCGGGTTTTTCTTCTGCGGCATAATGCTTGAGCCCGTCGCGAAGGCATCATCGATTTCAACGAACTGGAACTCCTGTGACGACCAGAGAATCAGCTCCTCACACAAGCGCGACAAATGCATCATCAGCATCGAGGCGTTGCTGAGAAATTCCACGATAAAATCACGGTCACTGACTGCATCGAGACTGTTTTCATAAATGCTGTCAAAGCCGAGCAATTCGGCCGTATACATCCGGTCAATCGGGAAGGTCGTTCCCGCGAGTGCCCCAGCGCCGAGCGGAGAGAGATTGACCCGCTTCATGCTGTCTTCAAACCGGCCCAAATCACGTTCAAGCATCCAAAAATAAGCGAGCAAATGATGAGCGAAGGAGACCGGCTGCGCCCGCTGCAAATGAGTATAGCCGGGAATCAGCGTCTCGACATGGACAGCCGCCTGATCGTATAACGCCTTTTGCAGTTTTTTCAGCGCGGTAGTAATTTCTTTTAGCTGGTTGCGTAAATAGAGGTGCATATCGGTCGCGACTTGGTCATTCCGGCTTCTTCCGGTATGAAGCTTGCCGCCAACCGGCCCGATTTCATCAATCAGCATTTTCTCAAGATTCAAATGAATATCTTCCTGCTGCACGGAAAACTCGAGCTCGCCTTTTTCCGCTTTCTCACGCAATGTGCTCAAGCCCGCTTTAATTTGCTCGACTTCCTCATGCGAAAGAATGCCACACTTTCCAAGCATTGTAACATGGGCTAGACTTCCTTCGATGTCTTCGTTGACCAGCGCCTGGTCAAAGCCGATTGATGCCCCGAAGGCATCAACCCACTCTTCTGCTGTTTTCGTAAATCGTCCACCCCAAAGCTTCGTCACTGTGTGACCTCCTTTTTCTCTTTGTTCACCATGCTGTGTACTTTTGTTGTCAGCCCCCATAAAGAGATAAAGCCGACCGCCGCACTATGATCAAATTCGTCGTCCGTGGAGTAAGTCGCGAGCTTCTCGTCGTAAAGGGAATAAGGTGATTTACGTCCTTCGACGATTGCGTGGCCTTTAAACAGCTTCACCCGAACCGTTCCTGTTACCGATTTTTGTGTTTCCTTTAAAAAGGCCTGTAATGCAGACTGGATTGGAGAGAACCAAAGCCCGTCATAAATCACTTCTGAAAGCTTCTTGCTAATGACCGGCTTGAAGTGCGCGACTTCCTTCGTCAACGTAATATCTTCAAGCTCTTTAT
This sequence comes from Halalkalibacter oceani, assembly GCF_040544555.1. Classification (NCBI taxonomy): domain Bacteria; kingdom Bacillati; phylum Bacillota; class Bacilli; order Caryophanales; family Bacillaceae; genus Halalkalibacter; species Halalkalibacter oceani. The sequence goes on along the minus strand of NZ_JBEPKD010000007.1, from coordinate 110,556 downwards.
GCGCTTTGATCAGCGTCATGGCTCCCGGGCATTCATACACTTCACGCGATTTAATGCCGACCAGTCGATTTTCAACATGGTCGATCCGGCCGACTCCGTGCTTACCCGCGACATGATTCAGCTCAAGGATTAACTGGTCAAGCTGATAGGAAACGCCGTTAAGCGTTACCGGTACCCCTTGTTCAAAGCCGATTTCGATGATTTCAGCCTGATCGGGTGTATCCTCAATCGCGGCTGTTAATTCGTAGGCACCTTCAGGCGGTGTCGCCCACGGATCCTCCAAAATTCCGCACTCATTGGCACGTCCCCACAAGTTCTGGTCAACGGAATAAGGATTATCCAAATCAATCGGAATCGGAATATTGTTCTTCTTCGCGTATTCAATCTCTTCGTCACGAGACCATGCCCACTCACGTACCGGGGCCAGCACTTTTAAATGAGGATTCAATGCCTGAATCGACACTTCAAAGCGTACCTGGTCATTTCCTTTGCCCGTACATCCGTGCGCGACTGCTGAAGCTCCTGTCTGTTCAGCGATTTCCACGAGCTTCTTTGAAATCAAAGGACGTGACAATGCTGAAACTAGCGGATACTTTTCTTCATACATTGTATGAGCCTGAAGCGCCGGCAAAACAAATTCCTCGGCAAACTCTTTTTTCGCATCAATTGAATAGGATTCGATTGCACCGACATCAAGCGCCTTTTGCTTAACGAAGTCAAGGTCCTTTCCTTCGCCGACATCCAAGCCGACCGCGATCACATCATACCCTTTATCTGATAACCACTTAATAGCGACTGACGTATCCAAACCACCTGAATATGCTAGTACAACCTTCTCCCTCATTTTACATTCCTCCAATGAATAATAATACTCATAATATTATTTTTATACATTTCTGTGAAAAAAAAGAGCCGTCTTATTTTTTATGACTGCATAAAACCTAACTCATTTCTTATTAATATTCATTACTTTAACAGGGCTTATCGATTTTGGCAAGTGTTTATTCATCTATTTTTTATCTTTTTGTTTTCATTTTAACAAATGTCCGTTATCATCAACTGTATGGAAACGATTGTCGTAAATTATGAGGTGAATATACATGAGCATGACATTTCGCTATGACGCTCGTCTCGGTATCCCGCTGCCCGTGCTCTCATGCCGGTGGGAGGAAATCGAGCCAAATGTACAGGAAAGAATCCTGCTCGAATGGGAGGAAATCAGAGGCGCCATCCCGGATAAAGTGAAGGAGCTTGAACAGCAGATCGAAGCCGTTCATGCTGAAATGACGGAAGAAGAAGACTTTGAACGCTCTTGTGCCTTAAACCTAAAAATGGCTGAGCTTGCCTCTGTGATTAATGACCTGTGGATTTATTTCCGCACAACGCCGACTCTTTCAGCCTAAAAGAGACCTCCTTCATCCGGGGAGGTCTCTTTCTTATAGGGCTTGTACAACCCCTTCTTATTGCAGCAGTCTCCTCATCTGATAAAAGCGCTGTCCTACTTCAATTACTTGTTGAGTGAAGCGGTAATTGAGGCCGGCCCCGACCGCCATCCCTACTAAAGGCACGCCTTGCACCGTTTTTTTCCGTAACATGGCGATCATAAAGCTTTTTGCAACCTGGGCGAGCAATTGATCGAACCACTTTTGCTGAAAAATCGCGTCCTCTCCCTGATAAAAAACATCATCAGCCTGCTGTCCGACCTCAGCTAAAAGCTTATCCCACTCCGCTTTTTGGTAGGATTTCGGCAGCGTGGCCACATAAAGCAGTTTTAGAATATACACCATTTCAACCGGCTTTCTGCTGTCATATCCGTACACTTCCGCCAGCTGCTGTAAGGAACGGAGCTGAATGAAAGCCATCGCTGGTAAATCCAATGACAAAAGAAAGATTCCGCCCATTCCTGTCAGGCCGCCTTGCCCGAAGGCAAGCAGCCGCTGTTTCGCCATCAACTGTTCGGCCAAATAATCGAGCTGCTCCAATGAAAGCTGCCGCAAGTCGGAAATCGTTGCGATATTGGCATCAAAAATTCGGGCATATTGAATCATCCGGCGCCGGTTTTCTTCGTGGGAACGGCTATGCTGGCTCCACGCTTGAAGGTGAAAGAGGCAGTCATCAACTTTGGCGAGCCATTTTTGCTTCCGTTTTTCCCCCAGTTGATTAATAAGCAGTTCCGTCCATTTATGATAAGACTTTGTGAAATCAGAGCTTTCCGCGGTAAAATACGTTTCTTCCCAGTCCTTTATTTCCTGCCAACGCTGCTCGATCCGCCTTTCCGTCATACCCTACTCCTCCTTGTTCCTTTGCTCCGTATACATTTTTCGTTTAAAAAGCGCTGAATAGGTCCATGGCTCGCGCGCATTTTCAGCGATCATTTCAAATGTGTGCAGCTTCGTATTCAGCTGCTTAATAGAATGAAAAAAGAGAGCTTCAGCCGTCTTTGGAGAAACCGTACTTCCATAGCCGTCATCGACCTCTCCCATCTGACTGGCGACGCAATGCTTTAATGCTAACAGTTCGGGATCTTTCACAGAAATTCCTGCCTCCCTTGCCGCTTCGGAGATCAGCTCCAGGCCTAACGCAAGATGGCCAAGCATTTCTCCTTCTGTCGAATATTCAGGAGCAACCACTTCGGTGAAAACCTCGGTCTTTCCGATATCATGAAGCAAACAGGCAGCCAGGACAATGTCACGGTTGACAAACGGATAAAGCGGCAAGAGCTGATAGGCGCTTTGCGTGACTTGGACAATATGGTCAAGCAAACCTGCATAATAATGATAGTATGCTTTCGAAGCGGGGATCGTCGTCATTCGATCACGGATCGTTTTCTGACTGTACAGCTGCTTGACGATCGCGCTCAGCACCTCTGAGTGAATATCCTCCATCATCATCCTTAAATCATGCCACAGCTCTTCGCGTAAAACACCTTTTCGCGAAATCAATTCGGAAACATTGACGCCATCCTCTTCTGTCGCCAGGCGGATCCGGCGGATGTTCACTTGCTTTTGTCCTTTATAGCTCGTGATCGTTCCTTCCAGCTTCACAACCGCTTTCCGCTGCAGCAAATTCCTTTGTTCAGCTGTCACATCCCACAGCCGGGCCGGGATCAGCTGAAGATTGCGTTCAAGAATAAAGTTGGCATACTCACTGCCGTTCGAGGCCTGCTTTATTTCGCGCTCCCGCAATAGAAAAAAACCCGAAATTACCTCTCCCTCTGCCATATCCAAAAAAGCTGACATACGAGCGCCTCCTCGCGATTGTTCTCATTACAACTCTATACCCTGCTTATCCTTTACTCACTCTCATTCTAGCGCTCCCTCCTTGACAAAGTAAAGGACTTGTCCCCAAAGGCCCATTTTCACCTTTTGGGACAAGTCCGAAGCAGCAAGAGTAGGAAGCATAATCAGGAATTTTTTATCCAACCCGTGCCACAATACGAGCCGGATCAGCCTTTTGAAAGCGCCCCTGTCAGCCTCACCGTATCGCGGGCTATCATCACTTCTTCATTTGTCGGGATAATCAGCACTTTAACAGGAGAATGCGGATAATTAATAAACGCTTCCTTGCCACGGACTTTGTTCAAGCTTGGATCCCAATACACGCCCATGAATTCAAGTCCGGTCAAGACACGCTCTCTGATCACATCGCTATTTTCACCAATCCCCGCTGTGAAAATAATGGCGTCAACCCCGCTCATTCTCGCGGCATAAGAGCCGATATATTTGTGAATACGTGAAGTAAACACGTCAAGCGCCAGCTTCGCCCGTTTGTTGCCGGCAGCAGCTTCACTTTCGATATCACGCAAATCACTGGAAAAACCCGACACACCCAGCAATCCGCTTCTTTTATTCAATGTTTCAAGCACCTCATGGGCATCTTGATTCGTTTTTTCCATAATGTAAGGAATCAGTGCCGGGTCAATATTTCCCGAACGCGTTCCCATTGTCACACCAGCCAGCGGGGTGAAGCCCATTGAAGTATCAATCGACTTTCCACCTTTAATCGCAGCAATACTCGCTCCATTTCCAAGATGGCAGGAAAGCAGACGCAATTCCTCAATCGGCCGCCCTAACAACTCGGCCGCCCTCTGAGAGACATATTTATGAGATGTTCCGTGAAAGCCGTATTTGCGAATGCCGTATTTTTTGTAATAATCATACGGCAAGCTGTAAAGAAACGCGCTTTCCGGCATCGATTGATGAAACGCCGTATCAAACACCGCTACAGCCGGCACATCCGGCAGAATTTCCTTAAACGCCTGGATGCCGACGAGATTGGCCGGATTATGAAGGGGAGCCAGCTCAGACACTTCTTTAATGCCTTCGATTACTTCCTCGGTCAATAAGACTGAATCATTAAACTTTTCCCCGCCGTGAACGACGCGATGACCGATTCCTTCAATATCGGAAAGAGAGTCGATGATTCCGAGTCCTGTCAGCCTTTCAAGCAGAATTTTTACCGCAACTGAATGATTGGCGACTTCAAGATGTTCCTCGTGCTTTTCCCCATTTACTTCAATCGAAAATACTCCTTCTTCAAGGCCGATTCGTTCAAACAGACCCTTCGTCACGACCTTTTCCTCAGGCATATATAAAAGCTGGAACTTCAATGATGAACTTCCCGCATTAATTGCAATAATATTTGCCACTCATGAACAGCTCCTTTTTAATAAAGACGACACTTCCTTTCCATTTAAGCACCGGTATACGCTAATTTCAAGTGAATCCTCGTATTTACAAGCGCTTTCTCGTGAATTCTTTATTTTCTGAATTGAGCATACAGCCTGCTTCAAAAAAAGATGCACAGCAAAGGGTGTAGGTTTCCTTTACTGCACATCCGCTTTGTGATGGATTACGCCATTCCCAATTGTTCTTTGTACCATTTGTTAATCTGCTCAATCATATCGGCGAGAGCCTGTTTATTAGAAAAAGAAGGAAGCTCTGCTAACAGCGCCTGCTGCGGCTGATGTACACCTTCCCCTTTCTTTTGCAGCATGAAAATACTGCGGCCGAACGTTTCCGACTGAAACATGCTCTTTGGGAGCTGGAGCAAGCCGAGAATGTTTGCTTGCTGTTTAATATACGTATGCAGACGGTCCGCCTGTTCACTTTCAAAGAGGAAATTCGGAACAACGAAATACAAAAAGCCGCCGTCCTTTGTTTGCTGAATCGCCTGTTCAATCATTAAATGATGAAGAAAGGAATGCCCCTCTTCTGCCTGAAGGTGATAGCTTTTCGCCACATCATCCTTCGGGTAAAAGCCAACCGGCAAATCGGTGACGACAAGGTCAACCTGCGGGAAGGCGAGCGGCTCGATACTGTCCTGGTGAAACAGATCAAGTGCGTTTTCCTGCAAGTTGGCACTGACATAGGCGAGCTTGACCAAAGTCTCATCCACCTCGAACCCGCGGGCTGCCAACGGCTGTATGGCGTTATTCAGTAACGCGTGGACGAGATTTCCCGATCCGGCGGCAAGGTCGAGCAAGCTGGCTGGTTCTTTTCTTTGCTGTAATCCTTTATTCACTAAATAGCTTAAAAACAAGCAAACGGCATCAGGCGTCATAGAATGGTGCGGCTGAACAGCCCCTTTCATTCCTTTTAGCACGGCAAGCTGAAATGCCTTCCGCACTTCTTCCTTGGCAAAGGCCTGCTCACTGAGCTTCTCTACTTGATTCAAAAGCCATTTCTGTTGCTCCGGTTCAAGCGGCTGACAAACTTCCTGCCGGAACAGATTCTCTCCTGCCTCTGCCACCCCTTCAAGATAGGTGCAATCCCAATGCTTCTCCAAATACAAAGCCGCTTCATCCAAATATTGATACAAACTTTCCACACGTCGATCTTTCATCTACTTCCCACCTTCATAAGCTTCCACTTTCTTCTATTGTAACAGAAAGAAAAGGCTGTCCCAAAGGCTTCACCCTTTAAGACAACCTCATTTCCTCATCCTCTTCTTTCCTAAGCTTTACTTTGCTGCTTTTGCAGCTTCCAGCGCCGCTTCGTAATCAGGATGATTTGTAGCCTCTGCTACATATTCTGCATACGTTACCGTATCAGAGGAATCAACGACAAACACGGCTCTTGTTAAAAGGCGAAGCTCCTGAATCGCGACACCGTACGCTTGACCGAAAGAAAGATCACGATGATCAGAAAGCGTTTGAACATTCTCAATCCCGGCAGCGGCGCACCAGCGCTTTTGCGCAAACGGTAAATCAACGCTAATTGTTAGAATCTCGACATTTGGCAAGCCTGCCGCTTCTTCATTAAAACGACGGGTCTGCTGATCGCACACCCCTGTGTCAATGGAAGGAACAACACTGATAAGGCGCACCTTACCGCTAGTTGAAGCGAGTGTTACTTCAGATAAATCATTAGCAAGTACCGTGAAATCAGGAGCCTTTTCTCCTACTTTTACTTCATTGCCCAGCAATGTGATCGGATTGTTTTTAAACGTCACTTGTGCCATGCTGATTCCTCCTTTTTCGATTGGAAATATGTACATCCCTATCTTACACGAGAAAAGGAACCGCTGACAACAAAAGAGTATCCTGAATTTGGACACTGGCACAAACCCGCTGTGAGACATCCACTCACAACGGGTTTTCACATCATAGCGGTTGGACGAAGCCGCTGTCCTCTTTGACAACCTTCGCGCCTTTTTACAACTATACCGGCGGCTGATCGTGGCGGGGTTGCTGATAATGGTTCTGCTGCTGTCCTGTCTGATAGCTTGAATTTGTTTGCTGTTGATTCGAACTGAGCATCTGCTGGATTTTTTCCACTACTTGCGGAGCAAAGTCAAGCAGCTTTTCATAAAGGTGAGTGTTGCTGTCAAGATGCACCATTTTCACCCCGTGGCTGTTTACAACTAAAAAGGCAATCGGCGTTATCGAAACACCGCCACCGCTACCGCCGCCAAACGGATGTCCGGTATCATGCTCGTCACCATGATGAGAAGATTCAATCACAAACTCGCTCCCACCGGCCGCAAAGCCGAAACCAACTTTTGAGACAGGCATAATGACGCTGCCGTCCGGGGTTTCAACGGGATCACCGATAATTGTATTCACATCGACCATTTCTTTTAAATTTTCCATTGCTGTTTTCATTAAGCCTTGAATCGGATGATCTGACATTTTTTCTTCCTCCTGTCGTTACATAGTTTCTTGAACCGCGTCCTTTTCGGACCTTGTCGGCCTTTGTTTCCAATGCTTAAGCAGCATTAGAACTGCAACGATAGCATGTCCGATTCGAAAGGAAATCATGCATGAAAAGGAAACTTGCGTGATCACTTCCTGAAACCGCGGATCCACTCTGAGCTTCGGAAGCTGCTTGACTTTTACATAATGTGACAAAAGGCCAATCATGCTCCCTTTCAATCCCCAGATCACCCCGCTTAGCTGAGCGGTCATGGCCGCTTCTCCCACTCCAAAGGCAGTATACCAATGAAGCTGTTTGAGCGAAACGTGGCGAAGGAACCGCTTCATAATTTGATGAAGACCGACGACATGATGCACTAGATCGTTCAATAAGCGAAAATCATTCAATAACGTATCGATCGTAAATGCCTGTGTCTTATCTGATTTTTTTGGTCCCATCTCCTGCTCTTCCCTGACGATTAAAGAAAGAGACGTATCATCGAGCTGAATAACCGGAGCTGAGAACGTATAGACGCGCATCCCCCAAACACGAACAGCTACCTCAAGCAAATCATCATCCTTCAAATGACGATAAATGATCGAGATTGTCAGCTTCGTAATCATGATGAGGACAAGCAGCAGGACTAGAATGAGTAAAATAATCAGGAACCAGCGCATGTCATTCTCCTTAGCAGCATAATGTCGAAATGTCCCTATTTTGCCCTTTTCCTGGTAAATTAAACGAAAAGGGGATGAGACAAAAGGTTGTTTTTTTTCCCTTTTGCTCATCCTCCCTAAGCAGCGGGCGACGTTCGCGCATCGTTTTAAGGCTGGAAGGAAAGTGGGGGTTCATTCCTTCCAGACGCGCGCAGAACGAAGCCACCGTTCTCTTTTCATCCCCTTTTATTTCACTGAACAGGCTGGTAAATCATCTGTTCCGTCTCTTTCTCCTGAATGACAAACGTATCGGCGACCATGTCATGCAAGCCTTGTTTGCGTGCGGTGAACGCCACGGTCACATACAGAATTTGCAAAAAGAAAAAGATATGGTGCAGCAGGCGGCCGACACCTTCCCGAAATAGGATTTGCCCCCAGGTTAACGGCAGACCATTGACGGAAATCACCCGTAACCCGAAAACCATTTTGCCGATCGTCTGTCCGGTAACCTTTGTCATGATCGCAAAATAAAGGAAAAACAGCAACGCCGTAAGCACGGTCTGCCCGCTAAAGAACGTGATCGTTATGTCTCCCCCACCTGCCAAACGCCAGAGAGGGGTGAGGAGTAAACCATTTATTGCATAAACCGTTACAAGATCAAGCAGGAAAGCCCACAGTCTCAGCCAAAAGCCGGCCAAATAGTAAGGCGCCTCCACTGCTTCCGGCTGCATGACATGTTCCCGCTCTTGCTTGCGCTGCATCGCCCGATGACGCAGTTTGCCATTTACCGTTCGTCTTCCATCAGAACGTGGTCGTTGCTCCACTTTCCTTCAGCTCCTCCCTTAATTTGTATAAAGATACTTTAACGTTGGCGAGCGATGCTCCGCCAATAAACGGTGAAGCCCGGCAAGCTCATCCTCTGATGACAGCATTCTGTTTACCGACATTGAAAAAAGCTGAGAAAACCCAAGACTTGATTCATATTGAACAACGCTGTAATCCGCCCCTAAATAGTCCTTCATTGCCGCGATTGTATCATCGAGGCTTCCCAGCTGATCGACGAGGTTTAATTCCAGCGCCTGCGCGCCACTGTAAATGCGGCCATCCGCAAGCCGGCGAACCTCATCCTCAGCCATGCCCCGGCCGTTAGCGATTACAGCGACAAATTCATCGTAGGATTCGTCAATTAAAGCCTGTAATATCGCTCGGTCTTCCTCTGTCATCTCGCGAGTCGCAGACATAATATCCTTATACGGTCCACTCTTGATCGTATTCACTTTCACCCCATAGTTCTCCGCTAATTCGGCTACATTGATCGATTCCATAATCACACCAATTGAACCGGTAATCGTCTGTGGACTGGCGACAATTTGCGTTGCCGGCGCGGCAATGTAATACCCGCCTGAAGCGGCCATGCTCCCCATCGAGACAAAGACCGGCTTCCCATACTCCTCCTGCGCTTCGATAATCTTCTCATGAATTTCGGCGCTCTCGACTACACCGCCTCCTGGTGTGTTGACCCGTAATACAATGCCTTCCACAGCAGGATCCTTGGCGGCATGCTCTAATTGTGACAGCAGCAGGCGGTGATTATAGCTTGACGTTTGCAGCCATCCTGTTTCACCGTTATCCTGTATGACGCCATTTACATCGAGCAACGCAATAAAGCCGCTCCCATCTTCCCCTCGTTCGACAATTGTTTCTTCCCATTGATTCCCGCCCGGCATTCCCCAGGCCGTTGATTCAGAAAAAATTGTGGCAGTCGCTACATTCATTGCAGCAGAAGCCACTAACAGCATCGCTACTGCAATTAAAGCCAACCAGCGTTTTCGGCTCATCCTTCCACTCCCTTACATGTTTCATCTTTTTTACCATCGTTCATGATACCATACAATCTGGCGGCTTACAGTTACGATTTAGCATCGTTATCCCCGCCCCGGGTATACACGACCGTGTTATCGACAACCGTCATCATTACGTTAGCCTTCACAATCTGATCCGGCTCGCACGTAAACAAATTCGTGTCAAGCACCGTAAAATCAGCTGTAAACCGAGGCGCGATTTGTCCCCTTTCCTTCTCTTTGTTACTCGCATAGGCGCTGCCCCGGGTAAAAAGCGTCACTGCTTCAAATACAGAAAGCTTCTGCTCCGGCAGGTAGCCTTCATGCGTCTCGCCGGCTTTTCTGCGCGTCACTGCGGCATGAATGCCGAGCAAAGGATCAACCGGCTCAATCGGCGCGTCCGAACCGCCGGCGCAATGCAAGCCCCGGGCCAACAGACTCTTCCAGGCGAATGAGTGCGGCAGCCTGTCATAACCAAGACGCTCCATGACCCATGGAAAGTCTGAAACGACGAAGCGGGGCTGAATATCAAGCACAACAGGGAGCTTCGTCATTTGCTCGACTAACTCGTCATTAACAACTTGAACATGAATCAAGCGGTCTCTGCCTTCGCCGTCTGCCAACGGATACGATTGAATTGCTACCAGCGAAAGGGCCAATGCTTGATCGCCAATTGTATGAAGCGCGACCGGACGTCTTTTCGCTCGGGCCAGCTTGACAAGCCTCAGCAGCTCTTCTTCCGTATGAATCGCCACACCGGACGTTGACGGATCATCCGTATACGGATCGCGAAGCAGCGCGGTCCTGCCGCCAAGAGCGCCATCGACGAAGATTTTAACCGCGCCCAGCTCCAAAAACGGGCTGATTTCCCGCTCTTTGACGCCTGCTGCCTCCATCTCGGCGAGCGCCTCATGATGAATAAGCAGATGGGCGCGGAATTTCCGCCGTTTGCCGTCGATTACTTCCTGAAACTGTTTAAATGTCCGCAAGAAGCCGCCATAATAAAATAGATCCTCCGTATGTCCGCCGACGAGTCCAAGCTTTACTACATCATCTACAGCTGTCATCAACGCCCTGCGTATGTATTCCTCTGATACCGGTGGGATCACCTGCTTGATCAATTCCGTCGCCGTATCTAATAAATAGCCTGTCGGTTCCCCTTGATGATCCCGGACAATCACTCCCCCGGGTGGATCGGGAGTCGCGCTTGAAATGCCCGCCCGCTTTAATGCTTCACTGTTGACCAGCGCGGCATGGCGGCAAATCCTGCTCAAATACATCGGCTGATCGGGAGCGATTTCATCGAGCTCTGAGCGGTGAAAAATTTTCCGGTCGCTGAAATTGTTTTCATTCCAGCCTTCAGCAAAAAGCCACTCGTCCTCTTTGTTCTCCAGCACCTTTTTCCGCAAAAGCTGTTTCATTTCTGCTGCCGAGGCCACTTCTGACAAATCAAGCCGAAGCAGCTTTTCCCCATGTCCGATCAGATGAAGATGGCTATCGACAAAGCCCGGATAGACAAACGCACCGCCAACATCCCGCCTTGACGTCATTCGATCTTTATATTGTCGCTCAAGCTTCTCCGTTTCTCCGACAGCTTGAATTAATCCATTTTCGACATAAACGGCTTCTGCCACTTCCCCTTCTTGGCTCATCGTAAAAAAGGTTCCGTTGTGCCATAAGGTTCCCATCCGCATTCTCCTTTCCCCTTCATATTCACCTACTATCGTGCCAGATAGAATGAGAAGATGCAACGCAAAGAGGGCGCCCGGTTAGGACACCCTCTGGAAGCCAATACTATATTATTGTTGTTGGAAACCACCCATTTGTTGTTCAGCCATTTGAACAAGACGCTTTGTGATCTCTCCTCCTACAGAACCGTTGGCACGAGAAGTAGAGTCAGCTCCTAGTTGCACACCAAATTCTTGTGCAATTTCATATTTCATTTGATCTAAAGCTTGTTGTACACCTGGTACAAGTAATTGATTGCTGTTACCGCTGTTGTTGCTTGCCATGTGTCTCACCTCCTTCTGTACACATAGAATGAGTCGAAAGGGCAGAAAACATGCAAATAGCTTAATGGTAATTAATGCAAATACATTTAAGAAAAAACGCGGCGTGCGGATTCGCTATACCCTTTTTTGTAACTCGAAGAAGAGTAATCGCTACGCTCATTACGAATCACCGGAAATTCTTTTTGATTTTTTAAAACAGTTCTTCGATTTCTTCCTGGGCTTTCGTATAACTTGTAATCGTAATTTGCTCCGTTCTTTCGACAGCATCGTTGACATACTTCTCAGTCTCGACAAACTGCTCGAATTTATGGGCCTGATCGCGTCTCGGTCTCGTTTTTGAATCAGGCGGCAAAAAGATCGTACAGCAATCTTCATATGGAAGAATGGAAATATCATAGGTGTCGATGCGTCTGGCGATTTCAATCACTTCCAATTTATCCATTGTAATCAGTGGACGAATAATCGGTAAATTCGTCACTTCATTAATGGTGTTCATGCTGTGCAGCGTTTGACTGGCGACCTGCCCAAGACTTTCCCCTGTCGCCAAGGCGAGAATCTTTCGTCGTTCAGCAATTTTTTCGCTGATTCTCAGCATCATCCTGCGCATAATCGTCATTTGAAAATTACTTGGCACTTCCTGATGAATATGCTTTTGCATTTCGGTAAAAGGGACGAGGTGAACGACGACGCTGCTGCCAAACTTTGTTAACGTTTTCGCGAGGTCGAGCACCTTTTGCTTCGCCCTTTCATTCGTATACGGCGGACTGTGAAAATGAATCGCTTCAATTCTTGTCCCGCGCTTCATCGTCAAATAACCGGCGACCGGGCTGTCGATTCCGCCTGACAGAAGCAGCAACACTTTCCCTCCGGTTCCAACTGGCAGTCCCCCGGCTCCTTGATACGTCGCTGAGGTCAGATATGTCGCTGTTTCCCGTACTTCGAGGCGAATGTCTAAATCCGGCTGATGAACATCCACTTTCAATTGATCGGAGGAATGGGCCAGCACATAGCCGCCAACTTTGTGATTGAGCTGCTGCGTATCATATGGAAACTGCTTGTAAGCGCGCTTCGTTGTAATTTTAAATGTTTTCACCGGCGTTGGATGACTGTTCAACACCTCCAGCGCTCCTTTTTGAATCGCGGCAAGATCGTTCTCGACCATTAGCGCCAGGCTGAACGAATGAATCCCGAAAATATTTTGCAGCTTCTCGATGATCGCTTCATGATCTTCTCCGTTTAATTCAATGATGATCCGGCCGAATGTCCGCTTATAGCGCAAAGCGGGAAACATCTTCAAGCTCATTTTTATATTTTCCTGGAGATGCTTTTCAAAAAGGGAACGGTTCTTCCCCTTCAACGCAAGCTCTCCGACACGTACTAAAATATGATTATACTTCACGTTTTACAACCTCCAACAATTCAGGGATAACGGTTTGCAATTCCTTATTCAGCGCGGCGATCTCTGCCTCTGTCGTTTCAAAAGACAGGCTTACCCGGATTCCCGCGCTTGCTCTGTCCTCGCCAAAGCCCATCGCGGTCAATATTTGACTCGGTGCGGTCAGCTTCGAGGAACAGGCTGATTTTGTCGAGACGTAGATCTCCTTCTCACTTAATGATTGAACGAGGACCTCCGGCTTTATTCCCGGTACGGAAAAGTTAATGATATGCGGTGCGGCGCTGTCAATCTCAGGAGAGTTGACATACACCCCTTCTATTTGATGCAGAACATCGCGCACTTGTCTGTTTTGCTGAACCAATTTCGCCAGCTTCTGCTCCTGCTGCTCAACCGACATCCGTAACGCTTTGGCCATCGCCACAACACCGGCCACGTTTTCCGTTCCGGCGCGAATCCGGCCTTCCTGCTGACCTCCCTGAAAAAGTGGGCTCAGCTGCAGTCCCTTGCGGACATATAAAAAGCCCGTCCCCTTCATACCATGGAATTTATGGGCTGAACACGTGCATAGATCGACATTCGACGCTTTTACGTTCAACGGCACTTTCGTAATCCCTTGAACATGGTCGACATGATAATAGACTTTTGGATGGCCCGCGAGCCGCTTTCCAATTTCTTCAATCGGCTGAATCGTACCGACTTCATTATTGACATGGATCAGGGAAACGAGAATCGTATCCGGCCGCAGCGCCCGGCTGACATCATCAGGCTCAACTCGTCCTTCCCCTGTTACAGGCAAATACGTCACTTCAAATCCTTCACGCTCAAGCTGCCGGAAGCTTTCCAGCACAGAAGGATGCTCCACCTGACTCGTGATCACATGCTTCCCGTGCGTGCTTCGGGCATAAGCTGTCCCTTTGATCGCTAAACTGTTGCCCTCTGTTCCCCCGGAAGTAAAGATAATTTCCTGTGCCTCGACCTCAAGCAAATCAGCAATCCGGTTTCGCGCTTCTATCAGCAAATTTTCGGCTTGCATTCCCAATGAATGCAGCGATGAAGGATTGCCGAAATAACGTGTTGCCACCTTCATATATGCTTCTGCCACATCTTTATATGGTTGTGTTGTCGCGCTGTTATCTAGATAAATCATCTGCCTGCCTCCCTATATACACCCATCTATGTTAGCACAAAATCGGCAAATAACAAGCTTGTCGCCTTCGTAAAAAAGCATGAGCGACGAGGCCTGTAACTCGATGAAGAGCAATGGCTACGCTCATTACGAAAAAGCTGCTGAAAAAGTAAAAATCATACTTTTTCAGCAGCTTCGTCAAATCTCCTGCTTTAATCCACTTTTCTGATACATGTTCAAATATTCCTCGACCCGTTCCAGCACATCAGGGTCATAAGGCTTGATCACAGCAACAGCTGTTTCAACCGCTTGTTCATATTCATACTGACGGAAATAGTGCTCCGCATTCGTCAGCCCTTGATGCACATCATGTGAGCGGCTGCGGAAGCGGTTGCCGAACTGAATGACATACTCGGCAAATGTTGCCAGCTCAATTGTCTCGTTGATCAGTTCTTCGCTTTCCTTAACCGTCTTTACTGCTTCCTCGACGAGAACGGTAACCCGCCCCAGCTCCAACGGAACCTGATGCAGCTGCTCGGACGCTTCATCCATTTTCTGCTCAGCTTCTTGGAGCGTAAGCAGCGCGGCTTCCGGCAGTCCTGGAATATTGCTTTTTTTGATCGTCCGCTTCGTGTCCAGCAATGTTTCCTGAAGCGAGTGGAGTGTTTCCTTTGCCCGCCATTCGTCCTCGCGTAAAGCAAACAACGCCTGTTTATCCTCGGCGATGGACTGAGTCAGCTTCGTAATCTCAAGCTTCCATTCCTCTACCATCTCACGGATGGACGTGAATGTCTGACTCTCATTGGCCGTAATTTCCTGTAAGACATCCAGCTGTCTGGTGAGATCAAGTACCGCTTCCTCCATCTTTTTCCTTGCGGCGAGCTTCTCTTTCGAAATATGATAGCTCTGCTGAACCTGAACGGTCTCCTCAAATAAATCATTGATCTGATTTTTGGCCTGCTCGCAAAGCTGCTCAAGCTCGGGCAACTGCTCTGTCACAAATTGCTTTGAATCAACTTCAAACTCCAGCAGCTCATAAATCCCTTCTATTTGGGCTGACACCTCGTGCAACCGCTCCTCGGCCTCATCACATTTCAACGCCAGCAGCTCTTCCTTCAGCTTGTCGAGCTCGCTTTTGATGCCTGATAGCTGTTTTTCCAGCGAAAATGGTTCCAGCTTGTAGCCGGCCTCTTCCATCCCTTTCATGCCTTCCTCGATTTCTTTAAGCTCATTTGGAATGGTCGTCTCAGCCTGAACCAACAGCTTTGGATAACGCTCAAGCAGGGACTCTGTTTCCTGAAGCAATTCACCCGCTTTTAGCAGATGATCGCGCGCCTTCAGATAACTCCCTTCTGCTGTCGCTGTTTCGAATGATTCGAGCAAGGTTTGAATCTGCTCCATTCGTTCATCAAATCCGGCCACACCCTTCCCGAGTGAACCCCGGCGCTTTAACAAAGCGGCCTGCAACTCCTTGTAACGCCTTCTCACATCATCGATCTCCGTCCGGTTCTGCTCCTCGCTTTGAACGAGCTGATCGATTTCCTCAAGCATCTGCTTCAATTGATCTTCAATCCCTTGCAGCCTCTGGCGGGTAGTTTCCGTTTGCAGCTTTGCTTTTTTAAAGCGGTTTTTGGCTGCCAGCTCCTCTATATCAAACAATTGCTCTTCAATGTTTGGTAAAATAGTGCCGACAATATCATCCCATTCGCTCCGCCATTCTTCGAACTTTTCTTCCGTCTGGCCTGACATATGTAATTGTTTCACCTTACCGATTTCTTCCGGTATCGTCCGATTTAAAATGTCATTTTTCCATTCTTCTAACTGGTCTACTTCTTTATACGTTTTCCTGCGCAAAATGGCGCTTATTACAATTAAAACAAGGATAATAGCAATAGCTGTATAAACTACATAACGCATGTGAGGACTCCCTTCTATAGATCCTTGGAATGTTTTGTATTGAAGGCCTCAATTTGAGCTTCTAAAAAATACAGCGAATTTCTCATCGCCCTTTTGTTTTTCTCTACAAAACACAAATATCCTTTATATATTGACAAATTTTTTATTTTTCACGACTTTAATTATGTATTATGATACCATGAAAGTAACACTTTGTACGTTTTTTTCGTGGTTCTTATTTAATTTTAGAAGGAGATTCTACGATGGTACACGATGGACATGTTCACAGCCCCCTTTGTCCGCATGGCACAAAGGATGATTTTGTCGATTATTGCGAGAAAGCCATTGCCCTTGGCATAGAGGGAATCAGCTTTACGGAGCATGCCCCGCTCCCCGCTTCCTTCGATGATCCCACCCCTCAGCAGGACAGCGGCATGAACCCGGCTGATTTACCACGGTATATCGAACACATTCAATTGGTAAAGAGAGAATATAAAGGAAGGCTCAACATTCTGCTGGGCCTTGAGGTTGATTATATTGAAGGATTTGAAAAGGAGACGGCCGACTTTCTGAACGAGGTTGGCCCATTGCTGGATGACAGCATTCTTTCCGTTCACTTTCTCCATCTTCGCGACCGCTATCTTTGTCTTGATTACAGTCCGGATGTCTTTCAGTCAGCGGTTGATTTGCTCGGCTCTACCGCCAAAGTGCACGAGCATTATTATCAAACCGTTTTCGCTTCCATCAAGGCGGATCTGGGCCGCTACAAGCCAAAAAGAATCGGGCATATGACGCTCGCCCGTAAATTCCAAAAACGCTTTCCGGCTCCCGATTCGCAGTTGTTCGCAAAAGAGATCACCCGTATTCTGACAGCCATCCAGCAAAAAGGATATCAGCTGGATTACAATGGCGCAGGCTGCCTGAAGCCGCTTTGCCGTGAGCCTTACCCTTACGCAAGCATCATTGAAGAAGCCGTTCGGCTGAAGATCCCGCTTGTCTACGGCTCGGACGCTCATTCGGCCAATGGGCTGCTCAGTGGCTACGACCAGCTTGCCGCAGCTCCGCTGGCAAAGCCGTAGCTTTTTTCGTCCCGAAACAGGAAGCTTACGCGATTCCTGTTTCGGCCTTGGGCTGACAAAGGGCGGCCTTCACCCATCTTGCAATATGCTCCATATACCGGTCGACGAAATAAGGCTCTTTCGGTGACAGCTGGTACAGCTCCTGAAAATAATGGGGAGTCAAATAAGGCATATTCACCATCGTCCGGATCTGAATGATCACATAGTCGACCGACTGGCGCTGAAACTCTCCTTTTTTCATCCCAAGCTTGATCATTTGCTCGTAATCATGCTTTTCCTTCCGCAAATAAGTTGTCATAATTTCCCTGACAAGAACGGAGTCGAGCGTCATTTCGCGATGTACCATTCGCGCGGTATAATGATTTGTCGCCTGATAAACAAGCAGCTCCCTGATCACCGAAAGCAGACTCTCCTGGACGGAGTTCGTTTGCTGCCTGATCGCTTTATGCATCGTTTGCAAATATCCTTCGAGAAATTGAATCAAAATCTTTTCATAGAGCGCTTTTTTTCCGCCAAAATAGTAGGAAACCAAAGCGATGTTCACATTGGCTGAGGAAGCAATATCTCTGACAGAGGTACCATCATATCCCTGGGTATAAAAGAGTCTGATCGCTGCATCTACCATTTTCTCTTTCGTTGATCCCTTCATGTTTTGTTGTCCCCTTTGTCATAGTCTTCTTCCCCTTCTGCTTCGCCCCGACGCTGATCAATTCCTTCCATAATCCATCGACATTGGCCGAAGAACTTTCTACATTTTTTTCAGTCAAAAACAGACAAAAAGCTTGTCCTGAAAGGTTCACTTGACTAACCTTTCAGGACAAGCCCAGAGCAGTATCCAGCCCCGCCTTTGTAAAGCGGATATTCATTTACGCGCTCGTTATTTCACAACGACACGATTTTTCCCTGTTTCCTTCGCTTCATAAAGAGCGGTATCGGCCTGATTGAACAGCAGCTTCAACGATACTTCGCTTTCTCTTGAGCTCCAATGTGAAATCCCAATCGACACTGTGACGCGGGGACTCGTTTCAATCGCCACGGCTTTGACGATCCGCTCTGCAATCTGCTGCCCAATCTTCACCTCGATATTCGGGAAATAGATGGCCAGCTCTTCCCCGCCCCATCTTGCCGCAATATCTTCCTCGCGAATGTTCCGTTTCATAATATTGGCGACCTGAATGATGATATCATCGCCTACCTGATGCCCGTACGTATCATTGATTTGCTTAAAGTTATCAATATCAAGCAGCAAAAATGTCCCCTGATTCTGCTTGTACATCGACTCTTGAATCCGCTCGTCCAAATGGTTACGCGAAAACAGCTTCGTTAAGTGATCGGTGATCACGAGCCGTTCGAGTTCTTCGTGCAGCATGGAATTGGAAAAAGCCAAGGTGGAATGATGAACCAAAGATTGCAGTAGTTTAAAATTTTCAAAGGTAAAGTGATAGGAGCTTTGATGAACCGTGACAACCATCCCTTTTAGTTCATTGTTCTGAATCATCGGCACCATTAATACTGACTTGTAAAAATCGAGCTGAACATCTTCATGACGCTCCGTATCCCCAATGTAAATCGGGTCTTTATCGCGCTTCACCTTTCTTATTAACGGCTCGAGGGCATCAAGGGAATCTTCATTTTTGAAAAAGGGTGTACTTCCGTCAAGAACGACGGCTTCCCCATTGGCATGGAACATGATGAAACCCACTTCTTCGGCT
Organism: Halalkalibacter oceani; assembly: GCF_040544555.1. Lineage (NCBI taxonomy): Bacteria > Bacillati > Bacillota > Bacilli > Caryophanales > Bacillaceae > Halalkalibacter > Halalkalibacter oceani. The sequence goes on along the minus strand of NZ_JBEPKD010000007.1, from coordinate 91,702 downwards.
TTAAATGACTCGATGATCTGCTGCGTCATAAAGTTGATCGTATCCGCCAGGCGCAGATTTGAATTTAACTGGTGTGACGTCTCGTTAATAAGCTGTAAATCATGAATCAGATTTCTCGATTGCTGATAAAGCTCAGCATTTTCTAAAGCGTTCCCTCCTGTATCCGCCAGCATTTGAATGAAGTCAATTTCATACTGCGGCACATGGACATCTTCAGAAGTCATAATTTCCATCACGCCGTAAACACCTTGCTTGCCGCGCAAAGGGGCGTAAAGAATCTTTGAATTGTCCTCCAGTTCTTTATCCACTTGGATTTGGCCGGTTAAATACGCATGCTCCGCTGTACTGTTACCGCTTTCCGTTCCATATTTCAACGGCTTAATGGAGACATTTTCGTTCACTTGCCATTCCTGTGAAAGAAGGAGATGGACGTGGTAGTGAGGATAGGCTCTTTCAATCGCCTCGACAATCTCCCCCAGCACTTCACCAATGTCCATTGTAGAGTGGAATTTCTTCGTTACTTGCAGTAAAATATCCCGCCTTTGTGCTTCCTGGACATCTTTTTCCTGTATATATGCTTTTTCAAGAATCGGTAAAATTTCTTTGATCGACTGCTCGTAGTCATCTTTTGCTTTTTGAGCCTCATGCTCGGTTTCAAACGTAAACAGGAGCAGGGAAACAGGCTTGTTTTCCACTTCTATGGCACAGATGACGTGGTAGTGATAATTGTTTTCAAACAACTGACTGTCTTTTAACAGCACAAACGGCTCCGCACCGATTTTGCTTTCATAGTGCTGCTGTTTAAACACCGCGTCAAAATGATCAAGATCCCAATGAGACGGATAAAACAAAGGAACGAATCGTTCTTCACTTCGCTCGACAATCACTAACTTGCCGGAGCCGCTGTCGTTTTTTTTATAGCAGGTGTTTAACGCATTGGCCAGCGAAGTAAACTCCATTTGATAGCCGGCCAATTCCAGTAATTCATTAATCGGAAACATCTTTTTCTTCTTCAGTCGCTTCGTCGTCAGTCCTGACCCGGTCACAACCCCTTCTAAATAGCTGATAATCGGCTCTTCCTTTGCCGAAGCAGAAAGAACGACACCTAAATATAACGGAGTATCAATATGTTCGTGCGCAGAGAAAGGAACTGCTAGCAAAACAGAGTCTTTACACTTGCATTTTAGCTTTTGTGCTGAAAAGTTGCTTTCAAAATAGGTGAGCGCCTCGTCCATGGAAGGCGGCACATAACCCATCTTGTATGCGGAGAGAATTCTCTCATTTGATGCAATAAAAAAAACAGCAGGTTCAAATAAAGCTGTACTCTTGTTACTGTTTGAGACAAGCTCTTCCAAAAATGGTCTATATTGACTATTGTCGCTGTTTCCATTCAGAATTTTATCCATTCTCTTACACCACCACATAACATGCATGTTAAATGACTCACATTTGCACTGATTTTTAATGATTTCCTTAGCCAAAATTAGTGAAGTAGGAAAATATGCCCCTCCCCCTCATAAATATATGAACCATTTCATTCATTAAATCATCATTCTTTTGGGTCTTTCTACATCTATTATAAAACAACTTATTCCATTTTACTATGTAACTAGAACGTTCCGATACAAAAAATTATGAATTTTTTTATCTCCCTTCTCAATATTCCGCTCTCTTCTTGACATTAAACGTGTAAATTAATATAATGGAATTTGTGTAAAAAGACAGCCAGTGTAAACATACTATGTTTTTCATTTTGTTCCTCGATGCGGCTGCATGAATCGAGGTGCATCTGTAACTTCTAGCTGTCGAAGCGAACATGCATGAAGACAAAATGAACGTAGCTATGAGATTACAATGCGGTTGTTATTTTGCAACAAACAAAATAACAAGGAGGAGTCTATTTATGGCTCGTTATACAGGTCCATCTTGGAAATTATCCCGCCGCTTAGGCATTTCACTAAGTGGAACAGGTAAAGAATTAGCAAAACGTCCGTATGCTCCAGGGCAGCACGGTCCAAACCAACGTAAGAAGCTTTCCGAATACGGAGTGCAATTACAAGAAAAGCAAAAGCTTCGTCACATGTATGGTGTCAACGAGCGTCAATTCCGTCGCACGTTCGATACAGCTGGTAAAATGGCTGGTATCCATGGTGAAAACTTCATGATTCTACTTGAGTCACGTCTTGACAACCTTGTTTACCGCATGGGTCTTGCCCGCACTCGTCGTGCAGCTCGCCAGCTTGTTAACCACGGTCATATCGTTGTTGACGGCAACCGCGTTGATATTCCATCATACCGCGTAAAGCCAGGTCAAACAATCGGTGTGCGTGAGAAGTCCCGCAACCTTGACATCATTAAAGAGGCGTTGGAAGGCAACGACTTCGTTCCTGGTTATGTATCTTTCGATGCTGAAAAGCTTGAAGGCACATACACTCGTCTTCCAGAACGCGCTGAGCTTCCTTCTGAAATTACAGAAGCGCTTATCGTCGAATTCTATTCTCGTTAAGCGATTATAAGGGTCTTACCCCAGCCTGTCGACAAAGTCGACAGGCTTTTTTGTTTAGAACGCTTTTTTAGAAATAGCGATAAATAAACTAATTCAACGAAAAAATCCTATTTTTTATTGTCGAACAGCAATAAACAGCCCCGCCGTCCCAAGGCTTGCAAACATTAGAAATGCAAAAGGGTATGCCGTGCTGTCAATCAATGCTCCTCCGGCCAATGAGCCGAGTGATTGGCCGAGACCGAGCGCCAGAAAAGAAAGGCTGACGCCGATTGAAGGCTCTGCTGGAAACAATCGTGTCGCCCAGATCACGAGCACTCCGGTCAGGGCGATATAGGTGCTGCCAAAGAGCAGCGCGGAGACATACACTGCCACATCAGCTGGAACCGTAATCAGCGCAATCGCCAGCAGCAGCAACAGAAAAACGAGCCGATAGGTCAAGGCCAGACCGATCTTCCCGATGGCGCTGCCCGTCAGTCCGCCGATGATCCCCGAAATCCCCATCACCATCCAAAAAGTAACGCTCTCCGTCGTACTCATCTGATGGACGACCGTTAAATAGCTGCGGGAAAACGTCCAAAAAATCGCAGAGCTGCCGCCAATCAGGAGTGAAGCCAACAGTAGCTCCTTTGCTTTGACGATAATATACCAGGATGCCTTGCTCCCGGCTGTTACGGCTTTCTCTTGCCGTGCCGGAAGAGAAAGCGAGTTCCAGAGAAGCACCGCCAAGGCGATGAGCACAAATAAAAAATAAGCGAGCCGCCAATGTTCGGTAAACAAAAGCGCGACAGGAGCGGAAACGAGCAGGCCGAAACCTGAGCCGCTGTTTATCCACATATTCCCGCGATCCTTATCTGCTTCCTTTAGTGAGATCGTCGCGACCTGACTTAGCGCCGGGGAAGCCCAGCCACTGCCGATCCCCGCAGCAAAAATGCTAATCACAAGCGGGGAGAAGCTTTGTGCCAGCGCAATTCCGCTCATCCCGACGAGCGCTGTGATCCCGGCGGCCTGTATTAAGCGAAAACAGCCGAACCGACGAATCAAAAACGGCGCCGTCAGCAACGCTGCCGAGTAAGAAACATAAGCAGCCGATGCAGCGATCCCGGCGCTGCTTTCCTTTAGCTTGAGGGAAGTCGAAATATCCGGCAAAAACAAGCCAAAGCTGAACCTTGCCAAGGCATAGGTGACAGCAATCATCGCGACACCGGGCCATACGATTTTCCCCATTTTCTCATCTCCTTTTTAGATAGAACGATCACTCTATTTTTAAAGAAAAAAACTAAGCCTTCTCCTATTCCGACTTAGCTTTTTTATCGCTCTCCAGTCTGATTTGTTTAGCGAAAAAGAGACATTCCTCAGCAACTTCATCAAGCGGCCTCGTTTCCGCCAAAGCAGTCGTTCCTTCAAAGAGCAGGGCGAGGCGGATCGCGTTCCGGTTTGTGTAGCCTGCCGCTTGGAAAAAATCGATTAGCGCCTCTTTATGTGCATCGACATAATCGACAATCGCCTGATTGCCATTCGCAAACTCTTCCTTCGCTCTTAAAAACATACAGCCATTCGATCCGTGCCTCCGTGTCCAGAAAAGATGCGCTTCCATCAGCGCCACAGAAGGCTCCCCTTTGGCCTCGTTTAGGCACGCCTTCAAGCTGGAAAAATACCGGGCTTCTCTTCTTTTTAACACTTCCATAATTAAATCCTCTTTCGATTGAAAATGATTGTAAAGCGTCATTAGCGCGACACCGGACTCTGTAACGACTTTCTTCAACCCAATCGCATGAAAACCGTGCTCGTAAAAAAGCCGTTCCGCCTGCTCCAATAAATCTTCTTTTTTCCGACTCATTCCAACCAACCCACCTTTATATAGAACGATCACTCTATTTTTGCATATTCATTCTGCTTTTGCAAGAAAAAGCAATGGCTTCAGGTCTGTTCTCCTAAAGCCATTGCCTTCCTTTTTTTACATGCTTATTTTTACGAACTTGCGCTTTCCGACTTGAATGACCTGCCCGTCCTCGACTTGCAGTTGCAGTTGAACATCGGTTACTTTTTCTTCGTTAATCTTCACTCCGCCGTTTTGAATCATCCGTCTTGCTTCCCCTTTTGAGCTTAGCAGCTTCAGCTCAACAAGCAAGTCGACGATCCAGACCGGGTTGTCTCCAGTCCATTGCGCTTCCGGGATATCGCTCGGCAAAGCACGCTTTTGAAAGACCGTTTTGAAATAGTCGACCGCTTCATCCGCCTCTGCTTTCCCGTGATACATCTCCACGAAGGTAGCGCCAAGACGCATTTTCGCATCGCGTGGGTGCACGCTGCCGTCCTCCAACCCGCGCTCAAGCTCTTCAATTTCTTCCATGGAAAGATTCGTGGCCAGCTTATAGTATTTCACCATCAGCTCATCGGGAATCGACATCGCCTTCCCGAACATTTCATTAGGCGCTTCATCGATGCCGATATAATTGCCGAGTGACTTCGACATTTTCCGTTCCCCATCAAGTCCTTCAATCAACGGCAGCGTCAATGCGACCTGCTTGTCTTTTCCATAGGCTTCCTGCAAATGTCTGCCCATCAATAAATTGAACTTCTGATCGGTTCCCCCCACTTCAATGTCAGATTCCATTGCCACGGAATCATATCCTTGCATAAGCGGGTAGAAGAACTCGTGAATCGAGATCGGTTGCCCCGATTTATAGCGTTTTTCAAAATCATCACGTTCAAGCATCCGGGCCACCGTCATATTGCCGGCCAGCTTAATGACATCCTCAAACGTCAACTCTTTTAACCAGGCTGAGTTATAGTAAAGCTTTGCTTTGTCCATATCAAGAATTTTTCCATATTGCTCGACATAGGTTTCGGCGTTTTTCTTTACTTCTTCATCCGTCAGCTGCTTTCGTGTTTCAGATTTCCCGGTCGGATCACCGATTCTCCCGGTGAAATCACCGATCAGCATTTGAATCTCATGCCCTAATTCCTGAAATTGTCTCAGCTTGTGCAAAACGACCGTATGACCGAGATGAACATCGGGAGCGGACGGATCCATCCCGAGCTTGATTTTCAACGGTTTTCCGGTAACGACGGACTTTTCAATTTTTTGACGAAAGTCCGCTTCCGGAATAATTTCCACAACGCCACGTTGTAAATAAGCAAGCTGACGTTCCACCTCGGCCTGCTGTTCAGCTGTTAACGTTACCTCTTTTTCCATTTGTCTTCCTCCTGTTTCGTTTCACTTTTGCACTAGAGCAGAAAAAAACCTCCTCCCTAAAAAGGGACGAGGTTGTCGCGTTACCACCCTTGTTGAAGAAGTCAGCCTTCTTCCACTTCATTTCAATAACGGAATGTTCCGTTCTTTGCTTATCACAAAGAAAGCTCCAGATTGTATTTCATCGTTGCCTGTGTACTGATTCGCACCACCCATCAGCTCTCTAAAACAGGGAAACAACGATTACTTCGATCCTTCACGGCTTTACCTATATATGCTCTATTTACGATGTTTCTTTTTTACCACAATGATTCACCCCTGTCAATATAACATTCTACATTATTTGCGGTTTTCATATCCTCCATCGACGGCATTATGCTATAATGTTTCTGATATATAGGAGGTTTGCTATGAAACAAGATTCTGCACTTATAGAGAAATTCAAAGCGTTTACAAGAAGGCTCCATGAACTGAAGGTCTTTCGCAAAATCGGGATCACCTATCAGGTCTTCTGGAATCTTTTTCTCATATGTTTAGTCGCAGGCTTTATGTCCCTTTTCTTCATCGGCGGGACAGCGGCCGGATATTTCGCCTCACTTGTCCAGGACGAAACACTCCGCAGCGCCGATGACATGAAAGCAAGGATTTATGACTATGAGGAAACGAGCCAGGTCTTTTTTGCTGATAATGTTTATCTCGGCGAGCTCCCTTCCGAAATTGAACGGCACAAAGTGGCGCTCAAAGACGTGTCCGACCATTTGAAAAATGCGATCATCGCTACGGAGGATGAGTATTTTTATGAGCACGAGGGCATTGTCCCGAAGGCAATCATGCGGGCGACCTTCCAGGAGTTCGCTAATTCTGCTGTGCAAACAGGCGGTAGTACATTGACCCAGCAGCTGATCAAAAATCAGATTTTGACAAGTGAAGTTTCGTTTGACCGGAAAGCAACGGAGATCCTGCTTGCTCTAAGGCTTGAACAATTCCTTGAAAAAGACGAAATCCTTGAAGCTTATTTAAACATCGTACCTTTCGGGCGCAATTCCTCAGGCCGTCATATCGCCGGTGTACAGGCAGCCGCTCAGGGAATATTCGGCGTTGACGCAAAAGACCTTTCCGTCGCTCAGGCCGCCTATATTGCCGGCCTGCCGCAAAGCCCGTTCGGCTATACACCTTTTACCGGAGACGGTTCGATCAAGGAAAATCTCGACCCCGGGCTTAACCGGATGAAAACCGTACTATCGAGAATGCATGAATCGGGCTTCATTTCAGACGCGGAATATCAGGAAGCGTTGCAGTATGATATTCGGGACAATTTAACAGACAGCACACCGGCTCCAATTGATCAATATCCTTATCTCACCTACGAAGTTATGCGGAGGGCGACGGATATTTTAGTCATGCAGCGCTTGGAGGAGGAAGAAATTTCTCTTGATGAACTGAATGAAGAAGAACGGCTTGAAACCTATAACCGGTTCCGCGAGCAGGCTTCAACCAAGCTTAGAAGCGGCGGCTACCGCATCCATACAACAGTGGATAAAAACATGTACATTGCGATGCAGGAAGCCGTGCAAAACGATGCTCTCTTTGGACCAATGAAGGATGGCGAACAGGAGGAAGTCGGGGCCATCCTGATTGAAAATCATACGGGAGCCATTAAAAGCTTCGTCGGCGGAAGAGATGAAGGCAGCGACCTGCAATACAATCACGCTACGCAGGCGTACCGGCAAAACGGTTCGACGATGAAACCGCTGCTCGCTTACGCCCCCGCAATGGAAATCGGCGCGATTCAGCCGGGGATTGTCGTACCGGACACAGAAGCGTACTATTCCGGCGGACAGGAAATCACCAACTTTGACAACCAGCATCAAGGCTTGCTTTCCGTGCGGGAATCGCTTGCCCGCTCACGCAATGTTCCGGCGGTTCGCTCTTTTAAGAGAGTACCGCATGAGCAAGCGCGGGACACATTGCTGAATCTCGGTTTTCGTCTCAGCAATGGCGAGCCGTATGAATCAGCTCCGCTCGGCGCTACAGAAAACAACGTTACCGTCGAACAAAATACAAACGCTTATGCGACTTTCGCCAATGGGGGTACCTATGTGGAATCCTATCTCATTGAGCGAATTGAAACAGCGGACGGGGAATTGGTCTATGAGCACGAGCCTGTTAAACGGGATGTCTTCACCCCGCAAACGGCCTATTTGACACTCGATATGCTGAGGGATGTCCTTCGCCCGGGAGGAACGGCAAGCTCTCTTCCTGGCCGGCTATCCTTTTCGGCCGATTGGGCTGGAAAAACAGGAACAACGAGTAATGTCTATGATTCCTGGTTTGTCGGATTTAACCCGAATGTGACGCTCGGCGTCTGGATTGGCTATGATACGCCGAAAGAGATTCAGCGCACGGTTGGTGGTTTACGTTACGGGCCGCGTACCCAGCAGATTTGGGCTAATCTGGCCAATGCCGCGTACTCTATCAACCCGGAGCTGCTCGCGCCAAGCGAAAGATTTGCGATGCCGGATGGGATTGTTAGACGTTCGATCTGCAGTTTGACAGGTCTCTTGCCATCGACGATTTGCCAGCAGGCTGGCCTTGTTACAACGGATCTCTTTAACGTCAAGTTTCTGCCATCGGAAGCGGATGACAGTCTGGAAAGTGCGCGCTATGTTACAATTGACGGCCAAAACTACCTTGCGTTGTCGTCTACCCCTGCCGAATTCACGGAACAAGGAGTAGCGATCTCAAAGGACTTCCTGGATATCGGCGACCTGTCCAATTATTTGCCGGAGTCGATGCGCAATATTATTCCTGAGCGGGAAGCGCCCAATAATGGACGGACTCCTGGTCCAGTCGGGGGAGTGGCCTTAAATGGCCAAACCTTAAGCTGGAATAAACACCCGGACAATGACATTGTCGGCTACCGGATTTACCGGGCAAGTAACGGCCAGGACAACTATCAGCTTTTAACAAGCGTGCGGGAAAATACAAACACAAGCTTCTCTGTTCAAGGAGGCTCTTATTCGTACTATGTCACGGCCGTAGATGCGGCCGGACGCGAATCAGCGGCCTCAAACACAATAGCCGGCAGCGCGCCGGAACAACCTGACGAACAGCCGGACAACGGAGCGGAAGACTCAGATTCAGCTAACGGAGACAATTCATCTGGCGGTTCTACTAATAATGGGAATGGAAATAACCAGCCGGATCACAGCAACGGAAATGGCACGGATACGCCGGAAGAACCGGCTGAACCTGATGGCAACAACGGAAACGGAAATGGAGGCGGGAACGGAAATAACGGTTCAGGCAATAACCCTCCTCCTAACGATCCGCCGCCTGAGGAAGAGAATAATTAGCTGAATAGCTATGGATTCCAACAGCAAGGCACCAACGGCCTAAAAATAAAAAAGAGCCAGCTGCAAAACTGGCCGGCCAGCATAAGCAGCCATTGTTTCGGGGTGTGGCAAAAGGATTTTTTCCTTTTGCCACACCCCTTTTTTTGTACAGGCTGCCGTCTCGTGATTTGCAACGCTTTATTCCAGGACAGCTCTCCCGCTATCGCTTTAAAGCAAGGAAAGGATAATACTAATCACGACAATTGCCCCTATAATCATTAAAATGGTTCGAATCATATGTTACTACACCCTCTCTTTTGCGACTTTTCCTTGTTACACAGGCTATTCCCCGCCATTCTTAATCATAAACCTTACAGAAAAGTCACAGGGCACAGCCGCAAAAAAGACAACGGATCATCTGTTTTATACGTGAGTCTGATCTGGCCTGCAACGAACAGAAAATACCTCTTCCCTAGAAGAATCAATGACGAAACCCCCACGCAAAAAACGAGGGGATGACAAGTAAGAGCTTGAGACAAAACGAAGGGCTGGGCAAAAGGTATAAGCAACCTTCTGTCCAGCCACTGTATTTGCCGTTAATCCTCCATTGTTGATAAGTCGCCTGTTGGCAGGTCAAGCTCCCAGGCTTTCAGGACACGACGCATAATTTTTCCGCTTCTTGTTTTTGGCAATTTATCCCTGAACTCGATTTCGCGCGGAGCCGCATGAGCCGCTAAGCCTTTTTTGACAAAGTTCCGAATGTCTTCCTTCAGTTCATCCGTTACTTCATAGCCGTCACGTAAAGCGACAAAGGCTTTAATAATCTCACCGCGGACCGGATCCGGCTTGCCGATCACCCCGGCTTCGGCTACAGCCGGATGCTCAACGAGCTTACTCTCCACTTCAAATGGACCGACGCGTTCGCCTGATGTCATGATCACATCATCAATCCGTCCCTGGAACCAGAAGTATCCATCTTCATCCATGTAGGCGGAATCACCGGATACATACCAGCCTTCGATTTCAAAATAGCTTTTGTATTTTTCCTCATTGTTCCAGATTGCCCGCATCATAGACGGCCAGCCTTTTTTAATCGCCAGATTGCCCATCCGGTTCGGCGGAAGCTCATTGCCCTGATCGTCGATAATCGCCGCTTTGACACCAGGAATCGGTTTCCCCATGGAGCCGGGACGAATATCCATCGATGGATAATTACAAATGATCTGCGCTCCCGTTTCCGTCATCCACCATGTGTCGTGAATACGGAGGTCAAACACTTTCTTGCCCCAGCGGACGACTTCAGGGTTAAGCGGTTCTCCAACGCTCAGAATATGGCGCAAGGAGGACAGATCATAATTTTTTACGACTTCATCTCCAGCACTCATCAGCATCCGGAAAGCTGTAGGGGCACTATACCAGACCGAAACGCGGTAGCGCTCCAATGTCTCATACCAGTCCTGCGGGCTGAAGCGTCCACCACGTACGACATTGGTCGTACCGGTCAGCCACGGGCCGAAAATCCCGTAGGAGGTCCCTGTCACCCAGCCCGGATCTGCTGTACACCAGTAAATGTCATCGTCCTTAAGATCAAGCACCCACTTGGCGGTCTGGTAATGCTGAAGCATCGCATTATGCACATGCAGCACACCTTTTGGCTTCCCGGTGGAACCGGACGTATAATGAAGAATCAGGCCATCTTCCCGGTCAACCCATTCAATGTCCAGTTCATCACTTGCCGCGTTCAAGCGCGTTAAAAAGTTCAAGTAGGCGCCATTCTCTTCATACGCTTCATCCACAATTAAAATTGTTTCGAGCTTCGGCAGATCATCGACCGGGACCCGTTCAAGCAAGGTTGGCGTTGTCACTAAAACCTTTGCCTCGCTATCTTCAAGACGATCCCGTACCGCACCTTCCATAAACGCTTCAAAAAGCGGGCCGACAATCGCTCCTAGCTTAATCGCACCGATTGTCGCGAAATATAACTCAGGTGAACGTGGCATGAAAATAAACACCCGGTCCCCTTTTTTCACGCCCGCGTCGCGCAGCACATTGCCGGCTTTATTGGAATACTGTTTCATTTCTTTAAACGTATACTGTTCATCTCTGCTTTTATCACTATAGTAAAGGGCGACTTTCTCTCCCTTATCTTCCTCAACATGACGGTCAATCGCTTCATAGGCGAGGTTCAGCTTGCCGGTTTTGCTCCAGGTGAACTGTTGTTCAACAGTGCTCCAATCAAAAGAAGCAGCCGCTTCTTCATAATTAGCCAGATTACTATTTTTGTTTTCGGATGGAAGCGCTTGCATTTTCATTACACATCTTCCTCTCTCTATGTATTTTCATAACTATTATAATACAGATAGATTCTTTATTCAAATTAAAATTGTTCCAAGGAAAAATCTATGAGAAAATAAACGTATCACCGACCAGATAAAATATCGGGCAAAAATTGAGGTGGGGAAAACAGATCATGATTCACTCCAAAACCTATTATTGTGTAGAAGTTTTATTTGATGGACGCCCTTTGCAAATTGAAGGCCCGGTTCCAGCTGAAAGGCTTGAGACATACGCTTTTCACCCGGGGCTTGTTGCGTTCCGTCCCCCGGAAGAACAAAAGAAAGCGCTGTTGGAGATCGCCGATTTACCGGAAGGTCGCATCAATATTATCCGCGATGATCAAACGGTCGTCGGCTATGTCACTTTCGTTTACCCTGATCCGATGGAACGCTGGGCAGAAGGCAAAATGGAAAACCTGCTTGAGCTTGGCGCGATCGAAGTTGCACCCGACTACCGCGGAGCGCAGCTGGGAAAAAACTTGCTGCGAATGTCGATGCTCGATGATGCGATGGAGGACTACATCATTATTACGACGGAATATTACTGGCATTGGGACTTAAAAGGCAGCGGTCTCGATGTTTGGGAGTACCGCAAAGTAATGGAAAAAATGATGAATGCCGGCGGGCTGGAATGGTATGCTACCGACGACCCGGAGATTTGCTCCCATCCGGCAAATTGCCTGATGGCGCGGATCGGCAAACGGATTTCCGCCGAGTCGTTACAGAAGTTTGACCAGCTGCGCTTTCAAAACCGGTTTATGTACTAGTACAACGAAAGAGGTGGTAATGATATGCTCATTGAACAAATTATGACGCGGGATGTGATCACATTACCTGCTGATGCCACAATTAAAGAAGCGATGCGTTTAATTGAGCTTCATAAAATTAAACATATTCCAGTCGTTGACGATGATGCCCATATTATCGGAATTGTCTCGGATCGTGATATTCGCGATGCAAGCCCCTCAATTTTTCACGCAACCGATCACCTTGAAGACTTTCATAAGCCTGTTTCGACCATTATGAAACGCGATGTGATTACTGCCCATCCGCTTGATTTTGTCGAGGAGATCTCGAATATTTTTTACGAGCATCATATCGGCTGCCTGCCAATTATCGACGACGGAAGATTAGTCGGCCTGATTACAGAAAAGGACGTGCTCCACTCCTTAGTGGAACTGATTGGCGCCAATCAGCCAAGCTCCCATATTGAAATTAAGGTCGAAAATATTACCGGCAAGCTTGCCGATATTGCGACCATCTTCAAACTAAACAAGGTCAATATTACAAGCGTCCTAGTCTACCCACACAAAGACCCGGCTTATAAAGTATTAACCTTCCGTGTTCAGACGATGGATCCGCGCCGTCTGATCGGTATTCTTGAGAATCAGGGCTATGAAGTCATCTGGCCTGGGGAACCGAGGTTATGATGATGAAACATCCATCCGTATTTATTTTTTCAGATGAGCAGCAAGCTTACCGCTTTAACGAAAAGCATCCTTTTAATCATTTGCGGCTTGCCCTTACGTATGATTTATTGAAAAAAAGCGGAGCCCTTTCTGATGAACAGATTATTGCCCCACGAATGGCAAGCGAAGATGAAATCGCTCTCATTCATGACGATGCCTTTATTCAAGCTGTAAAAGCAGCAAGCGAAGGTACGCTTGCCGAGTCCGTCGCCGACAACTACGGGCTTGGGACAGAAGACACGCCGATCTTCCCGCAGATGCACGAGGCTGCCTCACTTCTCGTCGGCGGAACGTTGACAGCCGTTGATCAAGTCATGAGCGGCGCCGCCTTGCACGCCTTTCATCCCGGTGGAGGCCTGCACCACGGGTTTAAAGGGAAAGCATCGGGCTTTTGCATCTACAATGACAGCTCGATTGCCATTGAATACATGCGAAAAAAATACGGGGCCAGAGTGCTGTATGTCGATACCGATGCGCATCACGGCGACGGGGTCCAGTGGGCTTTTTACGATGATCCCGATGTTTGTACGTTGAGCATTCATGAAACGGGGCGTTATTTATTTCCGGGGACCGGGCAAGTGCATGAAAAAGGAGCGGGAAAAGGCTACGGCTTTTCCATCAACGTGCCGCTTGATGCGTTTACAGAGGATGATTCCTTTCTCGAAGTATATGAAGCATCCATTCGCGAGGTGGCTGATTTTTTCAAGCCGGATGTCATTTTAACGCAAAATGGAGCGGATGCCCACCATCTCGATCCGTTGACTCATCTGTGTTCCTCCATTAGGACCTTTCATACGATTCCGAAAATCGCCCATGAAATGGCTCATGAATATTGCGGAGGAAAATGGATCGCTGTCGGTGGTGGCGGCTATGATATTTGGCGTGTCGTGCCGCGTGCTTGGGCTTCGATTTGGCTCGAGATGACCGGCCAAACCGCTAAGCGGGATGAACCGCTTGCCAAAGAGTGGCGGCAAGCCTGGGAAAAGCAGGCTGACGTCGGACTGCCAACGTCCTGGGATGATCCGGTTGATCTGATTCCCGCTATCCCGCGCAAACAGGAAATTACAGAGAAAAACCGTAAAACATTGGAAAAAGCGATTTTCCATATTCTCAATGAAAAAAAGAGATCGTCCTAGCTAGAGCAGCATAGATAAAAAGCCAGAAGGAAAGTGGATTTCTTTCCTCCTGGCTGGTGCAGATCGAAGCCGTCGCCTCATGGTAGATCTTTATTCAGACATCTTTGGATTTAGAACGTTTGATTGTCTTCACTGTTCGGGTCCGAAATCACAATGACGACGCGGCGGTTTGTCTGCAGGTTTTCAACAGACGTATTCGGCACGACCGGCCGTGTATCGCCATATCCTGTTGCGACAAAGCGTTTCGGATCAAGGTCATAGGTGTTGATCAAATGTCGGATAACACTGCTCGCCCTCGCGCCGGACAGCTCCCAGTTTGACGGGTAGCGAAAAGTGGAAATTGGCCGGCTGTCGGTATGACCTTCCACCCTGACCATATTTGGAATCGCTTCAAGCAATGTTCCAACCTTCTCTAAAAAAGGAAGCGCCTCTGGAAGGATCTCGGCTTCCGCTGTTTCAAAAAGCGTCCGTTCCTGCAGGACTAGCACGACCCCACGATCATCCCTCGTTGCCGAGATACCTTCTGTTAATTCATTTTCCTCAAGAAAATTTTGTACTTCAGCAAGAAGGGCGTCCATGTTTACTTCCGTTTCAGAGCCGCTTTCACCAAACTGTCCGTCCTCAAAAGGATCTTGCCGGTCTCCTTCACGCTCTTCGGCCGTATTGTCAAATTCTATCGCTGAAGGGAGAAACTCAAAAATTTGTCTTTGCTGAAAAGATTCAGCAATCGCGCGAAATTTCTGAGCATCGACGACAGACATCGAAAATAGGAGAATGAAGAATACGAGAATAAGAGTCATCATATCGGAAAAGGTGACCATCCATTTCGGTGCCCCCTTATCGACTTGCCGACGTCTTCTACGCTTGATCATACTCATCACCTAAATCTTCTTCTATTTGCTTCGTTTCCTTTATGAATGCACTCAGCTTTTCTTCAAGAATTTTAGGGTTTTGACCAGATTGCACGCCAATAACGCCTTCAATGATAATCTGTTTCACAAACACTTCTTCATCAGTCTTGTTTACTAGTTTCGTAGCCATCGGCAAAAAGACAAGATTGGCCAGCACGGTCCCATACAAAGTTGTTAAAAGGGCGACCGCCATGCTCGGACCTAATGAACCGGGATCATTCAAATTTTGCAGCATCAAAACAAGTCCGATTAACGTTCCGATCATCCCCCATGCCGGAGCATATTCGCCCGCCTTTTCGATAATGGCCCGTCCTTTGCGGTGGCGTTCTTCCATCGCCACCACCTCTGCCATCATAATGTCCTTGATCACATCGGGTTCAATCCCGTCAACGGCGAGGAGTACTCCTTTTTTAATGAACGGGTCAGTCACGTCGTCAAGACCTGCTTCAAGCGCTAATAACCCTTCGCGTCTTGCCTTTCCTGACAAATCGACAAATGTCTCAATCAGTTCTTTCAAATCGTGATCTTCCGTCCGAAATGCCTCACGTACAACTTTCGGTACGGCCTTCAGTTCCCCAAAGGAAAAGGTGATCACAATCGCGGCAAACACTCCTCCAACGACAATTAAAATGGAGGAAATTTGAATAAAGAAAATAAGTCCAGATGGTCCAGAGTTTGAAAAGACAGCCAATAGGAGCACGACTATCCCTAATACGAGTCCTATTGGCGTCAGTAAATCAAATTTTTTCATAGTCCTCTCCCTGCCTCACAATCTGCCCCTTACGCTTTCGTTGATTGACGATACTCAATACGGTGAGGGAGCTCCACGATGTGATCAAGCACTTCCTCTTTGTTCATATATTTTGTCAGCAACCGCATCGATACAGCTCCAATGTCATAAATAGGCTGTACGACTGTCGTCAGCGTCGGGCGTACCATAACAGCTAAACGCGTATTATCGAAGCCGATCACTTCGAGGTCATCAGGAATGGTAATACCGTTATCCTGGGCGGCGTGAATAATGCCTAATGCCATTTCGTCTGTCGCCGCAAAAATTGCTGTCGGCTTTTCATCCAACTGCAAAAAGGATTGCATCGCTTCAAGACCCGAGTCGTATGTATAATCTCCAATAACGACAAGCTCTTCATCGAACTCAATTTCGTTGCTTTCAAGAGCTTCCCGGTAACCGGCAAACTTCTGGTAACCGTTAATTGGATCATCGAGCGTGCCGGAAAGCATTCCAATTCGTTGATGTCCTTTTTCAATCAGGCTTTTAATCGCGTCATGAACTGCCTGCTTATAATCGATATTTACAGATGGCAACTCCTTGTTCGTATCAAGCGTAGCCGCCAACACAACCGGAACAGGTGAACGCTTGAATTGCTCGGCATGCTCCTCAGTAATGACACTGCCCATGAAAACAATTCCGTCAACCTGCTTCTCTAACAGCGTGTTAATTAAATGAATTTCCTTTTCCTTGTTCTGATCGGAGTTACAAAGAATGATATTGTACTTGTACATCGTCGCAATATCTTCAATCCCTCGCGCCAGCTCCGCAAAGAAAATGCTCGA
The DNA here is from genome assembly GCF_040544555.1 of Halalkalibacter oceani. Lineage (NCBI taxonomy): Bacteria > Bacillati > Bacillota > Bacilli > Caryophanales > Bacillaceae > Halalkalibacter > Halalkalibacter oceani. The sequence goes on along the minus strand of NZ_JBEPKD010000007.1, from coordinate 75,244 downwards.
AATATCGGGAATAATCACCCCTACAGTCGTTGTTTTTTTACTGGCGAGACCACGCGCCACCGCATTTGGACGGTACCCTAACCGTTCAATTGCATCCAGAACCTTTTTACGGGTTGCCGGCTTAACATTAGGATTGCCATTGACAACGCGTGAGACCGTTGCCATCGACACACCCGCTTCTCGTGCTACGTCATATATTGTCGTATTCAAATGTAGTCCTCCTTCAGCGAACTTAATGTATTGTTATCATACGATACTATGAGGAGGTTCCGCAATGTCTTACACTACTTATATCGACCCGCTTATGAAAAATTTTCACAGCATTTTCAATTTCTTTTCAGAAAAGTAGACAACGGAACCTTTTTCGTTCCCCAAAACGCCTATTCCTACTTATTATTCTCCTCTTTGAGCTGAATCATGTGATTTCACAAAAAGAAGGTGTGTCAAAAGGATCGATTTCCTTTTGACACACCCACACGCCTGAGCCGCGTCACGTTTTTCGTTATTTTCAAGAGAGGTGACAGCGCCGGAAATTCATCCAGGCATGCTTACCCTTTGTATAAGCCGGAAGCTTGCAATTCGTCGATAAAGGCATGGAATTGCGGAATATCCATCTGCTGCGCCGAATCAGACAATGCAACCGCCGGATCCGGATGCACTTCGGCCATCACTGCGTCAGCCCCGATGGCCAAGGCCGCCTTCGCTGCCGGAAGCAACAGATCACGCCGTCCGGTTGAATGCGTCACATCGACAAGGACCGGCAAATGTGTTTCCTGCTTTAAAATCGGTACCGCGGAAATATCCAGCGTATTACGCGTTGCTGTTTCAAAGGTGCGAATACCGCGTTCGCAAAGCATAAGGTTTGTATTTCCTTTCGATACGACGTACTCGGCCGCATGGATAAACTCAGAAATTGTGGCTGATAAGCCTCGTTTTAATAATACCGGCTTTTGAACAGAACCAGCGGCTTTCAACAGCTCAAAGTTTTGCATATTGCGGGCGCCGATTTGAATGACATCTAAATATTCTGCCCCGACTTCAACATCAGATGGACTGACGATTTCACTAATGACGACCATATCCAGCTCATCTGCAACCTGCTTAAGAATCTTCAGCCCTTCGACTCCCAATCCCTGAAAATCATACGGAGATGTCCGCGGTTTAAATGCTCCGCCGCGCAGGACATGAATGCCGCGATCCTTTAACGCTTTCGCCACCGTCAGTACTTGCTCGTAGCTTTCGACCGCGCAAGGTCCCATCACTAACCGCTGCTGGCCGTCTCCCATCTTCACCCCTTTAAGATCAACCACTGTATTCTCAGGATGCTTCTTACGGGAAACGAGCAAAGCTTTGCTGTTATCTTCTTCTTGCAATTCAAGACTAGCTTTGAAGATTTGTTTGAAAATATGCTGTAACGTCGATGTCTCGAACGGGCCTTTATTATTGGCCGCGATATGATCAAGCATGCTTCTCTCTCTGACAGGATCAAAACGGTTTACGCCTTGAGTTCCTTTGATCTTTCCAATTTCCTGTACGAGGTGAGCTCTTTCATTAATCAATTCCAGAAGCTTAAGATTCACCTCATCTAACTCGGCTCTCAACTGATCTACTTTCTCGTTACTCACAACTCTCCACTCCTTTTTATCCTTTGGCTTCTTCGTGATTAGGTTTATTATAAGGGATGCTTATCAGAAAGTCACGAACTTTTTCTTTAATAATTAGACGCTTTTAAGCGTTAAAGCGACATAATATATCTTTCTCTTACGTTCTCCGGCAAACTTTAGTAGAATAAAAGAAACATAAGTATGTCAAAAACTTTAAAAGAACGCAGGTGTTTGTCATGACTACTGATCAATCTTCCCCTTTATTCGCCCTTGATATCGGTACTCGCTCTGTTGTCGGCCTTTTGTTACGTCCTGAAAACGGCTCCTTTTCCTTAATTGACTCTGTCATAAAGGAGCATGAGGAACGGGCGATGCTCGATGGCCAAATTCATGATGTGCCTGCTGTTGCTAAAGTGATCGAGACAGTAAAGCACAAGCTTGAAGAACAGCACGGTCCTCTGCGGAAAGTATGCGTCGCCGCTGCCGGGCGCTCTCTGAAAACAAAGCGGGCCCGTTTTGAAATTGATATTTCGGCAAAGCCGATGTTTGATCGTGATGATGTGCTGCATTTAGAGCTAAGCGCAGTCCAGCAGGCCCAATTTCAGCTGGCAAATGAAATCGATGACGCATCGACGATTGATTATTACTGTGTCGGCTATTCGGTTCTCGCTTATTCTCTCGACAACGAACCGATCGGCAGCCTGCTTGATCAGACAGGCAAGCTGGCAGCGGTGGAAGTGATCGCGACTTTCCTGCCAAAGGTCGTCGTTGAATCACTGCTCGCCGCCCTGACAAGAGCTGAACTGGAGCTTGAAGCGTTAACATTAGAGCCGATCGCCGCAATAAATGTCCTCATTCCGCCTTCGATGCGCCGCTTAAATGTCGCACTCGTCGATATTGGTGCCGGGACATCAGACATAGCCTTAACGGATGAAAATACGGTGATTGCCTACGGAATGGTGCCGGTCGCAGGAGATGAAATTACCGAAGCCATCAGCGATCATTATTTGCTCGACTTTCCTGATGCCGAGCAGGTCAAGCGGCAGCTTTCCACGCAGGAAACCGTCGAGATCACCGATATTCTCGGCACAGAAATGTCATATGCGAAAAAAGAGTTCATCGCTCCGATCGAAGGGAACATTCAGCATCTCGCCCGTTCGATCAGTGAAGAAATTATCCGCTTAAATGGAAGAACTCCGAAAGCGGTTATGCTCGTAGGAGGAGGAAGCCTGACCCCCCTTTTACCTTATTATGTCGCTGAATATTTAGGTCTGCCAGAGAACAGGGTCGCGATTCGCGGAGCCGATGCGATTAAAGCTTTACAATCAAAGCCCGGTGATCCATTCGGTCCGGAGCTCGTCACTCCGATCGGTATTGCGATTGCGGCGAAAGAAAATCCGATCCAATATAGTAGTGTTACGGTAAACGGGCGGACTTTGCGCCTGTTCGACGTCAAAAAATTAACGATAGGAGACGGCTTACTCGCCGCCGGAATCGATATCGCCCGATTGTATGGCAAACCGGGCCTTGCGCTTATGGTTACGGTTCAGGAGCAGCTTATTTCCATTCCGGGCGAATATGGAGGGCCGCCCCTTCTGCTGAAAAACGGGCAGCCGACAACACTCGATTCCCCGCTGGAAGCTGGCGATCAGATTGTAGTAGAACGGGGGCAAAATGGCGAGCAGGCGAAGGCGACAATCGCCGACCTGCTTGAGGACATTCCGACGTTATCGCTCGTGATCAATGGCGAGAAACGGGAAATCACAGCGACTATTTTACAAAATGGAGTCGTTGCCTCAAAAGATTCCTTCGTCAACGAACGCGACCAAATTACACTGCTCTCAAAACGAACCGTAAAAGAGATTCTGCAGCTGGAAAACATAGGTCCCCACAACTTTGAGCCGGTGACAATTATCGTTAATGGGGAACGCTGGTCGTTTCAGCCAAAACAGACGAAGCTTCTGCTTAATGGCAGACCGGTGCTGCCAGGCCATGAAGTGAAAAGCGGAGACGAGATAAGCTGGGAGGTAGCTTCGGAAAATCAGCTAACCGTAGCGACATTTCTCAGGCAAAACGAAGTGGAGCCCGAAAAAAGCATCACCGTCTTCTACAATAATGACCCTGTGGAAATATATAAAACGGTTGTGGAAGTAAAACGGGGCGACAGCGTGCTCTCCCCGTCCGATGAACTGCGGGCAAACGATCAGCTTCAGTTGTCGTTTAAAAAGGAAGAGCCGTTTATTCTTCAGGATATCTTCACCGCCGTCGAAATCGACCTGGCTCATCTTTCAGGAAAGAAAGTAGTCCTGCGAAAAAATGGCGAAGAAACAAGCTTCAACAGTCCATTAATAAACGGGGACCGGATTGAGCTTCTCGTTGGCGAAAAGCTTTCTTTATTCCGCTCCTCTTAAAAAGGGAACATAGGTGACAAGGCCCAAGCCCGTTGCGAGAAAGCGACTCACAACGGGCTTTTTGTTATGCTCAACGCCTGCGCCTCATTATTAAAGGCCCTACCGAAGTTTTCCTCCGATAAGGCCTTGATGCAGAACGAAGCCACAATGATAGCTTGATGTTACTTCGTTTGACTCGCTTCTTCTTCAATTTTTGCCTGAATCTCATCCACTTCCCGTTTGACTGTTTCCTTCACTTCCTCCTGTGCCTCGCCTACCTCGCCAGCCAACTCATCTGCGAGCTCTTTTGTTTCTTCAGCATCGGCTTTCACATTGGAGGTGACTTCCTTTACTTTATCAACTACCTGGGCAGACTGATCACTGACGACTTTAGCGATGGAAGCTGATTTTTCCTTTGCATAAGAGGCCCATTCATTTCCTTTATCATAAGCGGTTGATGTCAGCTGGGTCGTCTTCTCTTTTGCCAATTGCGCTTGTTCATTTAAATCATTACGAAGCTCTTTGCCTGATTTCGGTGCTAACAGCAACGCGGCTGAGGCCCCTACAATTCCTCCGATTAAAGATCCAATAAGAAAGTCTTTCGTATTCATTTCACTCATTTGGTCTCCTCCTTACTAAGATTTAAGTGCTGTTTTCTTTGCTTGAATTTCGTATATAAATCAATCACGACATTGCCCCATTGTACCGCCTGGGCAATATTTTCGGATTGCTTTACCGTTTGTTCGGATACGGTATCTGACACGTGCCGCAGTGACTTATTCACTTGCCCGACGGAGTCTCCAAGCTCCTTAAATGAAGCGAAAACAGTATTAAAGGATTCGGTTTTTCCTTTTATATCATCAGCCAACTGATTTGTGCGCTGGAGAAGTTCTTCTGTTTCCTTCGTAATTCCGTTGATCTGCTTCTCCAACCCTGCCATTGTGCTGGCTACATGATCAAGTGTCTTATTTGCCGATTTCAATGTTTTGACAAGCGAAAAAACTAAAATAGCGAACGCTACGGCTACAATCAGCGCACTTATGTACAATAAACTTTCCAAACTAACGTCACCTCCCTGCTGTCTCAACGCCTTATATGTATACACATTTACCCATCTTTGCTCATTTGTAAACATAGGTGTCTGAATAACTTCGCTAATCTCTTTAATGAATCCTTCTTTCTCGCCAAAGTTGTTAAAAATTCCGATTATGTTTACAATAAGTTACATAAAGGAGGCGTTCAGATGAGAGATCCACGTATAACTAAGCTCGCTCATAATTTAATTACATATTCGGTGAATTTGCAAAAAGGAGAAAAGGTATTAATTGAGAACTTCGGCCTGCAGCGCCAGCTCGTCACTGCCCTGGTGGATGAAGCATATAAAGCCGGGGGCTATCCTTTTGTTTTATTGAAGGATCACCAGGTAGACCGCTCGCTTTTGATGGGCGCGTCGGAGGAGCAATTGAATTTACTTGCTTCCTATGAAGCAAACGTGATGAAGGATATGGATGCTTATATCGGCTTACGGGCTGGAGATAACATTTCTGAACTGGCGGATGTCCCTAGTGAAAAAATGACCCTGTATGGGAAATCAGTCGGCACGAAAGTCCATCGCGAAATCCGCGTTCCGAAAACAAAATGGGTGGTGCTCCGCTATCCTAGCTCCTCAATGGCCCAGCTTGCCAATACAAGCACCGAGGCGTTTGAAGATTTTTATTTTGATGTATGCAACCTCGACTACAGCAAAATGGATAAAGCAATGGATGCGCTCGTTGCCTTATTTGACCGTACAGATAAAGTCCACATTAAAGGACCAGGCACCGACCTTCAATTTTCTGTGAAAGATGTGCCGGCCATCAAGTGTGCAGGCCTGCGCAATATCCCTGATGGCGAAGTATATACGGCCCCGGTACGCGACTCAGTGAACGGGACCATTACATACAATACGCCTTCGCCTTACCAGGGCTTTACTTTTGAAAACATCAGCTTCACCTTTGAAAACGGGAAAATCATTAAGGCGTCAGCAAACGATTCAGACCGGATTAACAAGATTCTCGATACAGACGAAGGGGCCCGCTTTATCGGCGAGTTTGCCATCGGGGTCAATCCGTACATTCAGCACCCGATGAAGGATATCCTTTTTGACGAGAAGATTGACGGCAGCTTCCACTTCACACCCGGCCAATGCTATGAGGAAGCGGCAAATGGCAACCATTCCGCCATTCACTGGGACATTGTCATGATCCAAAGACCGGAATACGGCGGCGGCGAGATTTATTTCGATGACGTCCTGATCCGCAAAGACGGACGCTTCGTCATTCCCGAGCTTGACGCGTTAAACCCGGAGAATTTGAAATAACGTTCTCTGTTATCTAAATCGCGTACGCATATTGCTAAGAGGCTAGGGCAAAAGGTAAAACACCCTTTTGCCCTAGCCTTTCGCTATTCAATGTTCCAACTTTGCATGGCGTTTTTAAATCAGCTGTGTCGACACTTTGTTTAATTGCCAGCTCTTTTTTAGGTCCATTGGTTCTTCTCTGAAAATCGCTTTGTCCATTTCTTTTAAATGAGGGGATATAACAGGCTTGAACGCCATTTGTTTTAAAATATCTTTTTCCAGATCAATCCCTGGTGCAATTTCTGTTAACATTACCCCTTCTGCTGTTAAAACAAATACCGCTCTCTCCGTCACATACATTACCCGCTTTTCCCTCGCCGCGGCATACTGACCACTAAATGTAATTTGCTGAACTTCATTACTAAACTTCTTAAAGCAGCCCTCTTGTTCAATCACTAATTGACCGGCTTTACATGTTACCTGGAGTCCTCCTCCTGTAAAGGTAGTACAAAAGACAACCTTCTTTGCGGATTGCGTAATATCGATAAATCCTCCACTCCCAATATGTCTCCCTGCAAACTTGGATACATTCACATTTCCACTTTGATCAACTTCAGCCGCTCCCATAAAAGTAATATCGACACCCGCCCCATGATAATAATCAAATAGATATTCATGGTCTAAAATAGCCGAGGCATTTCTTGCAATGCCGAATGAATTACCACCTATCGGCACTCCGCCTATAATACCGGATTCAAGCGTAAGCTTTAAATCTTCATTTATTCCTTCTTCACTTGTAACCGGTCCTATTACATCTCCTGGAATGCCAATTCCCAAGTTCACAACCGCTCCTTCGAACAATTCCTGGACGGCCCGTCTGCCGATCATTTTTCTACTATCAAGCGGCGCCTGCTCGATTTCCTTGACCGGAGTCTTTATATCTCCCGTAAAAACAGGTGAATAAATAGTAAGCGGGGCCTGGCGGTGTTCCGTTTCCGGATTTTCCGCGACCACATATCCGTCTACCAAATAGCCTGGAACGACGACATCCTTTGGGTGGAAAGAGCCCTTCTTAGCCGTGTATTTCACCTGAGCAATCACTTTACCTCCATATGCCTTTGCTGCTTGCGCCGCCGATAATATTTCCAGCTTAATCGGCTCTTCTTCTGTCGTAATATTCCCTTCTTCGTCAATGCTCGTGCCACGGATAAACACGTAATCAAATGGGATCGCTGAATAAAATAGAAATTCCTCGTCATTAATATGAATGAGTTTTACTAAGTCTTCTTTTTCTTTTGTACGCTCGTTAAATTTGCCGCCTTCTATTCTCGGGTCGACAAAAGTCCCTAGGCCGATGGACGAAATATGCCCCGGCATTTTGTTTGCCATCGCGCGAAGCAGATGAGTCAGCTGACCCTGTGGCCAACAGTAGCACTCTACTTTATTTTGTTCAATCAGCTCGCGTGTTTTAGGGGCAAGCCCCCAATGCCCGCCAATGATTTTGGCAATCAGCCCTTCCTCTGCAATATGTTCAATCCCGTTGGTCCTCCCGGATTGCCCGGCAGTATGGTAAATCGTTAATTGATTTGGATGACCTGTCTCTTTAAATTGTTTCCTTAGCTCCTGCAAAATTTTATCGCATTGCCCCATGCCTCCAAAGCCTACCAGTGCAACGGTACAGCCATCTTTTATATGTTGAACAAGTTCAGCAGCCTGATATCGTTTCGCCATTTTGAACATCCTTTCACATATTGTTGACTTTTTCGCGTTCTATTCCTTTTGCCTGCAGCTTTCTCTTTCAATTAGAACCGGTTCTAAGTATAGCTGCGCAGGTTGATATTCATCTTTTTGCTGAATCGCACTTATTAACAATTCACACCCATTTCTTCCTATATCATAGGCCTTTGCATCAATGCTTGTTAAGGAAACCCTGAAGTCTTCTGCAAAAGGAATATTGTCAGAACCGATGACGGATACATCATGCGGTATCCTATAACCGGCATCCTGCAGTGCTTTAATCGCTCCGAACGCCATAACGTCGCTCGCTGTAAAAATAGCTGACGGTATGTGCCCGCTTTTAATCAATGGTTGAATATCCTGATACGCTTTCTCCATTGAATATTCTGAGCTGATCACTCTTTCAGAAGGCAAATAAATCCCCATTGAAGAAAGAGTATCGATAAATGCCTTTTCACGCTCCCAGCTATTTAAGCGATCACCACCGATAAAAGCAATATTTCGGTGACCAAGTTCAGTTAAATAAGTTGCGGCTAATTCGCCGACAAGGAAGCTGTTAATCCTTACCACCGTCCCTGCATATTGTTCAGGAGAGCGGTTGACCAGCACATGTTGCATCCCTATCTTATTTAGAAATGCCAGGCTTTGGGAATGTTGCTGATCGACTGTGCCAAGCACAATCCCGTCGACTCCCTGATCTACCATCGATTGAACGAGCTCATACTCTTTATCAGGATCGTCACCGGTCGTACAAAGAAGAACATTATAACCGGCCGTAATAGCAGCGTCCTCGACTCCTTTTAACAGCCTCGGGTAAAACGGATTTGTAATCTCCGTCACAATTACACCGATCAAACCGGTCTCCTTCTTTTTTAAGCTTCTCGCTACTTTATTAGGACGGTAGCCAAGTTCTTCGATTGCCTTTTCTACTCTGTGCTTTAATGGCTCACTGACATATTTATTACGGTTTATAACCGCGGACACAGTGGCGATGGACACATTTGCTGCTTTTGCTACATCTTTAATCGTAACCATAGTGTGCACTCCTAGCGAAACGTTTAGCTGGAAAGATGAAAAAATTTACTAAACGTTTTTCATTAATAGTAGCACGTGGTCTTTACATTAGACAATAATGTGTAGCCGCCCTCAAAAAAGGGGTTACGATTTTCTAAACTTTCGATAGTCAGCTTCCCGCTTTTCTTGAAATGCCCGCCTTCCCTCCGCCGCCTCTTCCGTTTGGATATACAAGGGCAGGCTCCCCATCGCCAATTGGGCAATTCCTTCTATATTTGCTGAGTCAGCATTAAATGAATACTTAATCATCTTCAGGGCCGTCGGACTTTTGTTGACAATTTTCTCCGCCCATTCGAGCGCTGCTTCCATCAATTGCTCTTCCGGCACAATTTTATTAACCAATCCCATTTCTTTCGCTTCTCTTGCATCATATTGTTCGCATAAATACCAGATTTCCCGGGCTTTTTTTTCACCGATAACCCTTGCCAAATATGCGGTCCCGTAACCTGCATCATAGCTTCCCACTTTAGGACCCGTTTGACCGAAAACAGCCGTTTCCGCAGCGATGGTCAGATCGCAAATGACATGCAATACATGCCCTCCGCCGATCGCATAGCCGTTAACAGCAGCAATCACGGGCTTGGGAATTTGGCGAATCATTTGATGCAGAGTTTGAATCTCTAACCCAAGCCCGCCGCCAAGTCCTCCTGCTCCATCATAGCCGGTTTCATTTTTCACTTTTTGATCACCGCCGCTGCAAAATGCCCGTTTGCCACTGCCAGTTAAAATGACAGCTCCAATGTCCTGATCGTCCCATGCCAGTTGAAACGCTTTGATAAGCTCTTTTACTGTTAACGCCCGAAATGCATTTAATACTTCCGACCGGTTTATCATGATAATTGCTATGCCATCCTTCTTTTCATAGAGAAGATCGTTAAAATTCATGCTGGCTCCCCCTGCGATTAAGTTATCTGTACGGCCGCCTGATTTTTTTCTTCGATTAATTTGTTTCCATTCCCGTCATATTTATAAAAGCCTCTGCCGGTTTTCCGTCCTAAATTACCGGACTCCACCATTTTCACAAGAAGTGGACAAGGACGATATTTCGAATCCTGAAATCCATCGTACAATCCCTGCATCGTTGCCAGGAGCGTTTCTAATCCGACAAAATCGGCTAACGTAATCGGCCCCATTTTATGATTCGCTCCCAGTTTCATGGCCGCATCTATATCCTCCGGGTCTACACCTTCCATAACAAGATAAATTGCTTCATTGACCATTGGAATGAGAAGGCGGTTCACGATGAAGCCAGGATAATCTTTACATTCAACAGCTGTCTTATTAATTTTACTGGAAAACTGTTTCATTTTCTGAACAGCTTCTGCTGAAGTCAAAAGCCCCGGTGTAATTTCCAGCAACTCCATCTTCGTTACCGGAAAAAAGAAATGCGCGCCGACGAACTGTTCAGGCCGCTTTGTTACTGCGGCCATTGCCGTAATAGATAATCCTGACGTATTTGAAGCAAAGACAGCTTCTTTTTTGGCGATTTGATCGATTTCGCGAAACACGCTTTTCTTCAAATCCAGGTTTTCCGGTACGGCTTCAATAATCAGATCAGCATCCTTTAAAGTTTGAACTTGACTGGTTGATGAAATTCGATTCATTACCTTTTCTTTTTCTTGCTTCGTTTTACGTCCTTTTTCAATGTCCCGATCCAGCAGTTTGTTGATTGAATGCATTCCCCTGATCAACTGGTCATCGGAAATATCCACCCATGTTACATCGTAACCGCCTTCTGCTGTTACTTGAACAATTCCTGCCCCCATTAAACCTGCTCCGATCACTCCAATTTTTTGCATGTTACTTCATCCCTTCCTCTATTAATTTATAAACATGCCACCGTCAACTCTCAGGATTTCACCTGTGACGAATGGCGAATGGGCGATCAGACCGAAGGCGGCCTCTGCGACATCTTCTGGCGTTGCCATTCGTCCAAGCGGGGTAGCCTCACTTAATTCTTTCATTTGCTTTTCGTGCCCTTCAATCCATCTTGTCGCGACTACTCCGGGAGCAAGACTATTGACTCTTACTTCCGGAGCCAGCACTCTCGCTAAAGATTTTGTTATGCTGTTGGCTGCCGCTTTCGAAGCAGCGTAACCGATTGAGCTGCCCAGCCCGGTTTGTCCTGCTACCGATGTTATATTTATGATGCAGCCCTTTTGCCTTTTTAACTGGTCGGCAGCCGCCCTGCAGCAAAAGAACATTCCTTTAACATTTACACCTACCATATTGTCCCAATATTCAGACCTCATTCCCTGTAAATCATCATGCTCAACGAAATGAGTCGTGCCGGCATTATTTACTAAAATATCAATCTGACCAAATGCCGTAAGCGTTTCGTTTACGAGCTTCTCGGCCGTTCTTTCATCAGCGACAGAGCCTTGAACGACAATACACTTTACTCCCAGCTTCTCAACTTCCTCTTTTACTTCATCTGCTTTGTCTTTTGATGAGGAGTAATTGATTGTTATATTGACCCCTTCCCTCGCAAGCCGAAGCGCTATCATTCTTCCAATTCCACTGCTCGATCCTGTTACAATCGCAACTTTTCCTTTCATTGCTCTCCCCCCATTATTTGTCACCACTTATTTTTCATGCTGTCCGCATGCCGTCTCCCGCATTGGCGCCTAAGCAGCAGCGCTCTCTTACTGGAGCTTGTCATCCTCCTTCAAAAAGTGAATTAACATTTGCTCCCGCTTTTGATTCATCTCTTTCGTAAAGGATTCGGTCCATACATAGAAACCTTCGCCTGTTTTCTGACCATATTTTCCTTCTTGCACCAATGCCCTTATCTCATCATAGGAGTGGTCCGCCTTTGACAAGTCTGTAAACAAATACTCTGAAATAGTGTCAAACACATCCAACCCACCCATATCCGCCGTTAAAAAAGGACCTGTTACTGGTAATCTTCTGCCGATGCTGTAAACAACAGCCGCGTCGATATCCTCCTTAGATGCCGCACCAAGCGCTAAGATGTGTTGCGCTTCGCGAAACAGGGCATATTGCAGCCGGTTCACAATAGAGCCTAAAATATCCTTCTTCACTTCAATTGGTTTTTTCTTCATAAAATGAAGTAATTGAAATGTTCTCTCCACTGTCTGCTCAGATGTTCGTTGTCCTCTGATCACTTCAACTAACGGAATGAGATGAGCAGGATTCCAGAAATGAGTCACTACCGTCCTTTCCGCCTTGGTTGTTCTCAATGCTATCTCCGTCGGGCTCAAGCCTGACGTATTGCTGGCAAGAATCACTCCTTCTGCACATTTCTCGTCCAGTTTGTGAAATAAGTTTTGCTTCAAGGTAAGATTTTCAGGAATTGCTTCAATAATAAAAGTCGCATTCTCAATAGCTTCCTGCAGCGAGTCTGTATATCGAAGTCTATTCCGTACAGCTTCAGTTTCATCAGATTGGATCAGCCCTTCGGCTGTTAACACATTTAATTTTTCCCTTACATTCTGTTGCGCCCTTTGTAAATCAAGTTCGTTGATTCCGTAAACCACGGGCGTCATTCCGGCCAGAGCGGCTGAAATGGCGATGGAATGCCCCATTGTCCCCGCTCCTAACACTGACAGCTCCTCCATATCATTTCCCCTCCAAATAGTTGTTAGCTTCCTGCCGTCCAGCCACCATCAACCAGCAATGATGAACCTGTAGTCATATTTGATAAATCAGAGGCTAAATATAAGATTGCCCCTACTACTTCTTTAACGGTTCCGCCCCGTTTCAGTGGAATACGCTCCAATAGACTCTTCCGCGTTTTTTCATCTTCAAAGAGCCCTTTTGTTAATTCAGTCTCGATGAATGTCGGTGCGACGGCATTCACTAAAATATGAGGGGCCCATTCGACGGCCAGTGATTTCGTCAGAAGCTCGACGGCCCCCTTACTGGTACAATAAACGGATCTGTTACTTGAGCCAACATGACCATATTGCGATGAAATGTTAATAATTTTATTCACTTTCCCTGGATCCATTAATTTCGCTGCTTCCTGTGAGCAGAAAAATGCCCCTTTTACATTGAGGTTTATAATGGTGTCCCATTCTTCTTCCGTTACTTCTATGGCCGGCGTCCTTATATTTGTACCGGCATTATTCACCAGCACATCAACGGTTCCAAACCTGTTTTTCACCTGAAGAAACATCTCTTTGATTTCAGCAAGAGAAGAGATATCTGCTTTTATCGCGACACTTTCTGGAGAAGAGAGCTTCAGTTCCTCTTCCACCTCGTTCAGCCCTTTTTCATGCCTACCAATAACAATGACTTTTGCTCCCATTTTCGCCATCTGCCTTGCACATTCTTTCCCTATTCCTTTTGTACCTCCTGTAATAAGGCAGACTTTTCCTTTTATACTGTTTTCAATGGAATAACTCATTTTCTCTCTCCGTTTCTTTAATTTAAAATTGACGGAAGCCACAGGGACATGATCGGAAGAAAGCTGATGATTAAGACGTCAACGAACAAGATAATGACAAACGGAATGATCGCCCTTGAAATCGCTGAAATTTTTATTTTTGCTGTTTGTGACGCCACAAATAAGTTAATGCCAACTGGTGGAGTGATGAGACCGATAGCCAGATTGACAACCATAATAATTCCAAAGTGAACCGGATCAATTCCGAGGCTTGTGGAAATCGGCAGTAAAATTGGAACTAAAATTAAAATCGCTGCCGCTGCTTCAATAAACATTCCAGTTATCAGCAATAAAATATTTGCTAATATTAAAAAGATGAAGACACTAGATGTAATACTTAAGAAAAATTCTGAAATCATCGTTGGCACACCGAGACGATTAATAAAAAAGCTAAATAATCCAGCCGTTCCAATTACAATCATCACAATCGCAGTTGTAACCGAAGAATCGCGGAAAATTGTAACCAGGTCCTTCACTTTGATCCGCCTGTAGACAAAGAAACCGATGATAAACGAATAAACAACCGCGATGACCGCTGCTTCTGTAGGAGTGAACACTCCACCATAAATCCCGCCTAATACAATAAGCGGCATTAATAGCGACAGAATTGCCCCCCTGAATGCTTTGAATACCTCTTTAACATTACTTTTCTCCACCCCTTTATAGCCTTTTTTCTTGGCTACAATATATGCTGAAATAAGAAGTGTCCCGGTAACGAACACCCCCGGCAGCACTCCGGCCATAAACATATCACCTACAGACACTTGTGCCGCAATTCCATATAAGATCAAAGGAATACTCGGAGGAATAATGACGCCAAGAGCACCTGAGACAGCCTGGTTGGCACTGGCATAACGAACTTCATAGCCTTTGGCGACCATCGCCGGAATCATGATTGCCCCTATTGCTGCTGTCGTGGCAGCGCCGGAGCCCGAAATCGCCGCAAAAAACATCGAAGTAACGATAGCAACCATCGCCAATCCGCCACTAATATGGCCGACAAGTGTACTCGCAAAATCAATTAATTTTTGTGAAATCCCTCCTGTTTCCATTAAGTAACCCGCCAAAATGAAAAACGGAATCGCCATAAGCGGGAATGAATTAATAGAATTGAATACTTGCTGAGGGATGACCTGTAAACTAAATACATCGCCCTGCCAGGCAACAATTGCCGTCGCCAGTCCAAGAGACGTTGCAATGGGTACACTTAAAGCAAATAACAAAATAAGTAGGATAAAAAGAAGTGCAACCATTTTATTTCTCCTCCTTTCCAATCGCCTCTTCAATCATCACAACAACCGTATTCAAGAACAGAAACGTACCACCCACACATACGCTAATCATTGGCCAAAACATGGAAATAGCAGTTGCCGGGGCTCTTTGAAAGGACACGGATTGAGCAATTTCCCAGCCAAAAATAATTAAGATCAAGTAAAAGACAAGGGAAATAAGATGGGCCAGAATGCGAATCGTTTTTTGAGCTAACCCCGTTAAATAATCCGGCAGCAGTTCGACAGCTATTAATGTCCCCTGCCTCATCGCATACGCTGCTCCTAAGAGCGTAATCCATATCATTAAAAATCGGGCGATCTCTTCCGAAAAAGTTAACGAATTTCCAACGACAAACCTCGCAAAAACCTGCCACGTAATCAAAATCGTCATAATCCCAAGCAAAAGAGCCAAAATCCAACCAATTATCATATTGACCATATCCATTGCACGTACATATCCTTTAAGGACTCTAGTCATTTTAATTGCCTCCTTTATGATAGGAGATGTGTCAAAAAGGGCTGTTTCCTTTTGACACATCTCCAAAGCGGCGGATAAATGCTGAACAACCAGTTTAAAGGGAACAGAAACGGTGCTTCTACCTGCTCGCTTTTGCAGCATGGAACCACCGCTTCTTTTCATTGGTAACGGCTTTCTGAGTCAACTCTTCTTCTTTTAATATTCAAAATTACGTACTTGCTCAATCACATCTTCACCAATTTGCGGAGCCCACTTTTCATAGACTGGTTCTACCGCTGCTTTAAACGCTTCTAAATCGGGTTCGGTTACTTCCATCCCTTCATCTGCCAGCATTTGCTTCATTTCTTCCGCCTGCTGCTGACTTGCCTCACGCTGAATTGGTAACGCAATCTCTGCTGCCTCCATAATGATCGCTTGGTCTTCTGCCGATAAGGAATCAAACAGCTGCTTGCTCATCATGAGCGGTGCCGGGGAATAAACATGCTGCGTCATTGCCAAATAGTCCTGTACTTCAAAAAATTTCACATCGTAAATAGTCGGAAGCGGATTCTCCTGGCTTTCCATCACTCCTTGCTGCAAAGCTGTGTATACTTCTGGCCAGGCCATCGGAGTAGCATTTGTCCCAAGGGCTGTCCATGTATCCACTTGCACTTCTGACTCCTGTGTTCGATGCTTAATATCTTTTAAATCGTCCGGTGAATGAATGGGACGGACACTGTTTGTTTCATGACGAAAACCATTTTCCATCCATGCGAGAATTTTTACCCCTGCCTGTTCCTCAAGCTTGGCGCCCAATTCCTCCCCAATCTCACTATCGAGCACGGCGTATGCATGATCATAATCATTAAACAGATATGGCATATCAAACATAAAGAACTCCTGAACAAAGCCACCTAATGGTCCTGTCGATGTAATCCCTATATCAATCGAATTAATTGACATTCCTTCAACGACTTCCCGTTCGCCGCCAAGTGAATTATTATGGTGGGATTTAATCGTCAATCGGCCATCTGACAACCGTTCCAATTCTTCTCCGAATGCTTGAACGCCTACATCCTGGTGGGACCCTGGACCGAGCGGGAGACTGACATCGAACTGAATGCTTTCACCAGCCTGCTCTGCTGAACCCCCTTCTGGGTTGTCGGTTCCACTGCTCGCTTCTTCTCCCCCGCCACAAGCCGCTAGTAACAGCAACGTACTGAATCCAAACGCTAGAAAACCATTTCTTTTCTTCATCTTAAAACTCCCCCTCACATGTATTGAATTAAGAAAGCCTACAAAATCATTCCTCCACCAACGTTTATGACTTCGCCCGTAATATATGAAGCTTGATCAGAAGCAAGAAAGGCAATGCAGTTGGCAACATCTTCAGGTTTTCCGACTCTCCCCAGTGAAATTTTTGAAATCATTAAATCCCACACATGGTCCGGAACACCTTTAGTCATATCGGTTTCAATAAAGCCTGGGCATATCGCATTGACTGTTACGTTCCTTTTCCCCAGCTCCCGGGCTGCTGTTTTTGTAATCCCGACAACGCCTGCTTTAGAAGCCGCATAATTTGCTTGACCTACATTCCCGAGCCAGCTGGCAGAAGAAATATTAATAATACGTCCCGATGTTTGTTCTCTCATGATCTGACTGGCGGGTCGCATCGTGTTAAAAACCCCGGTGAGGTTCACATTAATAACAGCGTCCCATTGTTCATGGGTCATTTTATAAAGCAGAGCATCTCTGTTAATCCCGGCATTGTTGACAAGAATATCAAGCTGGCCATGGTTCGATGCTATTTGCTCAATCATTTTCTCAGCCTGTTTTTCGTCTGTCACATTGCAAACATAAGCTTCAGCGCTCCAGCCTTGCTCCTCAATGCTTTTCACGACTTGATCGATTCCCTCTTCATTCATATCACTTACGACAACATGGCTGCCTAATGATGCCAACTTAGTGGCGATTCCACGACCAAGCCCCCGGGCAGATCCGGTTACAATTGCTGTTTTTCCTGTAAGACTAATCATTGTTGAGCCACCTTTCGATCAATCTGCCATTTCAAAGATAGTCGCAATGCCTTGCCCTCCGCCAATGCACATTGTTGAAATTCCCAGCCTTAGCCCACGTCGCTTTAGTTCTGATAGAAGCTTAATGGTAATAATCGCCCCCGAAGCGCCAATCGGATGTCCCAATGCAATCGCCCCGCCATTTACATTTACTTTCGCGCTATCAGCCTCTAAATCGTTAATGACCGCCAGCGCCTGAGCGGCAAATGCCTCATTTAATTCAATTAAGTCGATATCGTCCAGTGCCAGGTCGGCTTTTTTCAGCAGTAATTTCACCGCTGGAGAAGGACCGATTCCCATTATTTCAGGATCGACACCCGCTACCGCCTGTTCACGTATATAGGCGATCGGTTTCAACCCAAGTTCCTTTGCTTTTTCACTTGACATTAAGACAAGAGCCGCTGCCCCGTTATTGATTCCTGACGCATTACCGGGAGTAACCGTTCCCCCTTCCTGAAATGCCGGGCGTAGCTTTGCGAGCTTTTCCAGGGATGTTTGGCGTGGATGTTCGTCTTTATCAAAGACCGAGATCTCTCCTTTACGCCCTTTAATTTCGACCGGTACAATCTGCTCATCAAAGTAACCGCTTTCGATTGCGTGCAAAGCCTTGACTTGGCTGTGATAGGCGAACTCATCTTGTTGCTCCCGTGTAACATTGTATTTTTTGGCTACCTTTTCCGCCGTTACTCCCATTGCGTATTTACCGAACGGATCCGTTAACGCTGTCATAAGTCCATCCTCCAGTTCAGCGTGACCGTAGCGATACCCATATCTTCCCTTCCGAACATAGTATGGATATAAATCCATATTCTCTGTCCCGCCAGCAACGATGATTTCAGCATTATTTGTCTGAATCTGCTGAACGGCGTTGTTTATAGCCTGAAGACCTGAACCGCATAATCTGTTTACCGTGTAAGCTGTGCTATCGGTTGGCAGCCCCGCCTTAATGGCACTCATTCTGGCAACAAAGGCATTTTCGGCAACCTGTCCAACGCAGCCCATAACGACTTCATCAACCTGTTGATTTGAAATTCCTGCACGTCGTATAGCTTCACGTATCGCAACAGCTCCCAATTCAGAAGCCTCTACGTCCTTAATCGCTCCCCCCATTGTCCCAACAGCTGTTCGTGCCATCCCTACAATCACGACTTCTTTCATTTTGTTTCTCCCCTTATGAATAGGCTCCGTCGGCTAAACGTTTAGCTAAACGTTTAGCCGACGGGCAAAAAAATAAGCTACTACTTACTAATTTTTCCGCCGTATTTCCTGATCCGCAGTAAGGCTTGCTCCGTATGCCCGGAGAAATTTTCGATTTGACAAAGCCGCGCTGCATATTCTCCAATGCAGACACTTGCTTCCTTTGTTACTTTTTGATAGGTACATGTTTTCAGAAATTTCCCTACCCATAATCCGCCTGTATAGCGGGCTGCTCCCTTGGTCGGCAGCGTGTGATTCGTTCCGATGACTTTATCTCCATAGGCCACATTCGTTTCCGGACCAAGAAAAAGAGCGCCATAGTTAGTCAAATTTTCTAAAAAGTAAGCCGGATTTTCGGTGAAAATTTCAACATGTTCATATGCCAGCCTATCAGCCTCTTTTAAAGCTTCTTCCAGACTATCAACTACTATAATCTGACCGTATTCTTCCCATGAAGTGCCGGCAATGTCCGCTGTCGCCAGTGTCTTTAGCTGCCGTTCCATTTCCATAACCGTTTGATCTGCAATCGCTCTTGATGTTGTAATTAATGCGCCCGGAGAGGTAGGACCGTGCTCCAGTTGCCCCAGCAAGTCTGTTGCAATAAACTCCGGATCAGCCGACTCATCAGCAATGATTAACGTTTCAGTTGGTCCGGCAAATAAGTCAATCCCAACCCGACCGTACAGCTGCCTTTTTGCTTCAGCAACATAGGCGTTTCCTGGTCCGACAAGCATATCCACATTATCAATGGTCTCTGTGCCGATTCCCATCGCCGCCATAGCCTGGATGCCACCAAGTATATAAATCTCATCTGCTCCGGCCATATGCATGGCAGCTACTGTTGTTTCCGGAATTGCTCCCTGAATCGGAGGCGTACATGCAATAATACGCTTCACACCCGCCACTTTCGCCGTAAGGATGCTCATATGGGCAGAAGCGACCATCGGATAGCGCCCTCCTGGAACATAGCAGCCGACGCTGTTTACCGGAATATTCTTATGCCCTAATACAACTCCCGGTAAAGTTTCCACTTCAACATCCGTGATGGAAGCACGTTGAATTTCGGCAAAACGCCGGACATTGCTTTGCGCAAACTTAATGTCCTCTAAGGTTTGCTTCGGAACCGCCTGCATAATGTGATTGATTTGTTCTTCTGTTAAACGAAAGGATGGCGGAGACCAATTATCGAACTGTTCCGATAATTCTCTAACTGCTTGATCTCCTTCTCTCTCCGTTCGTCTAAGAATGTCTCTTACGATTTGAGAGATTTTCTCATCATTTTCCTTTATTTCTCCTTGGGCCTTCCCTTCCTTCAAAAAAACCGCCACTCACAATCCCCCTTCCTGCATTCGTATGCAAAAATATGAAGTGCATGAGTAAATACTAAAATAAAACGCTTACATTAGTCAACATTTTTTTATTTTAATATTCAAATTGTATTGCGAATAATCAGTTTCCCAGGCAGAAATACAGGGGTCCGCTCTTCACTTTGCCCATTTATTTCGTTTAACAGTTTTTGAATCGTCAAGTTTACCATATCTTCAACCGGCTGCTCCCATGTCGTTAAAGAATAAGAAATCCAGCTTGCCATTTTAATATTATCAAATCCGACAACGGCAATATCCTTTGGAATCTTTACCCCTCTTGCTTTCATCGCATCCATTGCTCCGAATGCCAATACATCGTTCGCTGCAAATACTGCATCCGGCCGGATAGGACCATTCAGCAGATTGCGGGCTGCTTTAAACCCTCCTTCATAGGTATAATCACCCTCTTCAATAAGAGGGGTAATGCCTTTTGATTTCCACGCATTGAAAAAACCGAGCTTACGGTCATTATTGGTCGACGTGTTTAATTTCCCGGTGATATAAGCCGGAGTTCGATAGCCCTTTTCATACAAGACGAATGCAATTTCCTCTGCAGCCTTATAGTTATCACAGCACACGGCATGACAGGGCATATTAATATTGTAACGGTTAAGCAATACAAAAGGAATGTGATTCGTACTTAATCGCATCGCCACTTCAGATGATAAAAAGGCATCTGTAATAATTACGCCTTCAACACTGTACTCCATAAACTTATAAATATCTTCATGCTCAATTTCATCATTCTTTGTATACACAAACAAAACCTGATATCCCTTCTCATGCAGGCCATTCGTTAAGCGCGTAAGCACATCCTGATAAAATGGATTTTGATTTTCTTTCATCGCAATTCCAACGATGCTCGATTTATTCATAATTAACCCTCGGGCGAGTGCATTAGGGAGATAATTTAATTCTTTTGCTGCCTTCAATACTTTTTGCCTTGTTTTTTCAGCAACATTTGACCCCGGTGTAAATACACGTGAGACAGTTGATTGGGAAACACCTGAACGCTTTGCCACTTCTGAGGCATTTACTGATTTTTTTCTCAAGCTAAACTCTCCCCTCCAGCATTATAAATTCTCATTTTATTATAGTAAAATAAAGAAAGCCTCTGGAATATACTCCAGAGGCATTAGCATTATGTTTTAAATCAATTCTTTTCTGCAACCACTGATTCATATGCCTGCTGGAACTTCTGGATGTCGCCAGCACCCATAAATAAAACGACGCTGTTGTGATGGTCGCGCAGCTCGGCTGTCGTATGTTCTTTAATCAGCTTTGCTCCAGGGATCAGGTTTTGCAAATCATGAATCGACAGCTCGCCGGTATTTTCCCGGGCAGAGCCGAAAATATCGCAAAGGTAGACCGCATCGGCGCCTTGTAGAGCTTCGGCGAATTCTGTTAAAAAAGCTTTCGTTCGGGTAAAGGTATGAGGCTGAAATACAGCCACCACCTCGTACTCAGGGTATTTCTTTTTTGCCGCCTCAATCGTTGCTGCAATTTCGGTCGGGTGATGCGCATAATCATCAATGAGAATTTGGTCGTTCATCTTTTTCTCACTGAAGCGGCGCTTCACTCCAGGGAAAGTCAGTAAATGCTCTTTGACCGTTTCAGCCGAAACATTCTCATAATGGCACAGCGCAATGACAGCCAGAGCATTAAGAACATTATGGTTTCCAAACCCCGGAATCATGAATGAGCCATAGAAGCTATTCCGTACGAATACATCAAAGCTGCTTCCTTCTGCGGTTGTCTCTATATTTCGAGCTTGGAAATCATTATCTTCCCCGAATCCATAATAGACCACCGGCACATTCGCATGGATTTCCTGAAGATATTCATCGTCCCCACAAGCGACAATTGCCTTCTTCACCTGCATGGCCATTTCCTGAAAAGCTGAAAAAACATCCTGTACATCCTTGAAATAATCAGGATGATCAAAATCAATGTTTGTCATAATACAATAGTCAGGCTCATAATTCAAAAAGTGCCGGCGGTATTCGCACGCTTCAAAGACAAAATAAGAAGAATTTTCTTCTCCCTTTCCAGTCCCGTCCCCAATTAAATAAGAGGTCGGGAAGGTGGCGCCGAGCACGTGAGCCAACAAACCAGTCGTCGATGTTTTTCCGTGAGATCCTGTCACGGCAATGCTTGTGAAATTTTGAATAAATTCACCTAAAAAGGTCGGATACTTCTTCATCGTGAGGCCAAGCTCTTTCGCACGCAGAACTTCCTCATGATCTTCTCCATAAGCCGCAGAGACAATGATTTCCTGATCAGCTTCAATATTGTTACGATCAAATGGAAAGAGCGGGATTCCTTTTTGCTCCAAAGGACGCTGTGTAAAAAACCGCTTTTCCACATCAGACCCTTGCACATCCTCCTTCATATCATGAAGAATTTGAGCGAGAGCACTCATCCCTGACCCCTTTATTCCAATAAAATGATATTTCGTCATATGGACCTCCAAACTTCCCGTGGCTTTTAACAATGAAGGATATTTCGCTGTTTGCACATTTCTCCATTATATCAAAAAACGCAAGCCATCACTATACGCTTTAAATTTCTCTTTATCCACTAGTATATGTGTTTTTATGTAAAAAAGACCCAGTTTTTAATCCTCCACTAGTTCCAAACGAGGATTATCGCGAAAACGACGTCCCGCCTTTGCCTGGTGTTTGCCGTTTAACAAGACGTTATCCCCCGTGAAACCGATTGTAATTTTCAACAGGCTGCCGCCGACGCCGTAAATATCAACGGGGACTCCGACTTCTTCATACTCCTTAATCCGCTGGGCATTGAAGCCTCCTGTCGCAATAATTTTCACATGGTCAAAGCCTTCCTGATCCAAAGCTTCGCGCAAAGCAAATAGCAAAGTCGGATTCGCGCCACGCGGATCAAAGGAGCCCATTACTTCAGGGTTACGGCAAAAATAGCGATCAACCATCGTTCTGGACGTGTCGACCCGGACTCCTTTTAAGTCTTCCCCAAATGCCCGGGCTACCTTCAAGGAATCTGTGATCACATCATTATTATAATCGACGAGCGCCATCAGCTCATCTTGCGGGTACGTTTCCTTATAAGCTCGTGTCGCTTCGACGACATCGCCTTCGAACAGCTGAATAAGAGCATGAGGCATCGTCCCCATTCCCTGCTTGCCCCACCATTCATTCATCGCGTGGGTTGCCTGCGCCTTTGATCCGCCGATGTAAGCCGCATAGCCATCGCCAGCCTGCTGGGTATAGTGATCATCGCGATCTCCCATGAAAATGATCGGCTTTTGCACTCCTGACTGCCGCGCCGCCTTGACAACATTGTACACATTCGTGGCGACAGAGGTCCGTCGTGCGAAAATTCCATCAATAATTCCTTCCAGGTAACCAAAATCCTCGTATTTACCTGTTATAGTAAATACGGTCTCAAACGGTTTAATCTTGTCTCCGTCCTGTAAGGAGCGCAATTCCAATTTATCGGCATCGTTTGCAAACGTACGGATAAGAGCAATCACTTCATCCGTTCCACATAATACAGCATGTTCTTTTTGAAAAAATTGCATGGTGACGATATTATTCGGTCGATACTTTTCAACAATTTCTCTCGTCTTTAAAAAATAAACTGCTGAAAACCAGCCTTCTTTTACCCGTTCATCGAATTTAAAAGTCTCATTTGTTAGCCGTTTGATTTCGCCATTTAATTTTTTCGTGATTTCTTTCATTCCTTCTATGCTCCCTTATACCGACCCACTCTGTCTTTGTTCGCGCCTATTCTTTCAATAAGACGTTGTCGTTTTTCAAAGCTTGTATCTTCCCTATCATATAAAACCTTCACCTCGAAAACAAGATATAAGATTGAATCCCTTACATTTCATGATGATACAGACGCTCCTCCAGTTCGATTTCATCCACTAATACATGGCGCGGCTTGCTGCCCATTGCCTGTGAAATAATCCCCCGCTCCTCCATTAAATCGATCAGGCGGGCGGCGCGGTTATAGCCGATCCGGAAACGGCGCTGTAAGCTGGAGGCAGAAGCCCCGCCCTGCTCAAGCACATAGTAGCAAGCTTCCTCAAAATATTCATCATCCGCTTCACTATGCTCGGCGACCCGCTGCAGCTGGTTGATTTCAAGCAAATAGTCGGGCTGACGCTGTTTTTTCACATAGGCGATGACGCCTTCAATTTCTTCATCCGACACGAACGTCCCCTGTACGCGTACCGGCTTCGGCGTCCCGTTTTCGTGAAACAGCATATCGCCGCGTCCAAGTAAGCGTTCCGCTCCCCCCATATCAAGGATCGTGCGTGAATCGGTCTGCGATGAGACAGAGAAGGCGATCCGCGTCGGGATATTCGCTTTAATTAAGCCCGTAATGACGTCGACGGACGGACGCTGCGTTGCAAGAAGAAGATGAATGCCGCACGCTCTCGCCTTTTGCGCGATCCGGCAGATCGAATCCTCGACATCCTGCGGCGAGACCATCATTAAATCAGCAAGTTCATCAATAACGACGAGAATGAACGGCATCGCTGGCTTGTCCGGATGCTCCGAATAAAGGTCATTATAGCGGCCTACATCGCGCACTCCACGTTCACTAAAGAGCTCATATCTTTTTTCCATTTCTTCAACTACCCACTTTAGCGCAGCCGTCGCCTGCTTGGCATCGGTGATTACCGGCGCCACTAAATGCGGCACGCCATTATATGGTGCGAGCTCAACCATTTTCGGATCAATAAGCAGAATTTTCACCTCATCCGGTGACGCTTTGTAAAGAAGGCTGACTAAAATCGAATTGATGCACACACTCTTCCCGGACCCTGTCGCTCCAGCGACGAGGCCGTGTGGCATTTTCTTTAAATCCGTCACGATCGGCTGACCGGAAATATCAAGGCCCAACGCAACCGTTAACGGTGATTGCGAGCGGATGAATACGTCTCGTCTTAAGATTTCCCGTAAAAACACCGGCGCAGACGAACGATTCGGAACTTCGATGCCGATCGTATTTTTTCCGGGAATCGGCGCTTCAATCCGAATATCCTTCGCCGCTAGCGCAAGCTTAATATCATCGACAAGCCCTGTCACCTTATTCACCTTCACCCCGCGCGCCGGCTGAATTTCATAACGCGTCACGGACGGTCCCTTTGTCGTATGGACAACCTTTGCATCGACATGGAAGCTCTGCAAGGCTTCTTCGAGGATCAGCGCCTGCTCATTCAGCCACTCTGTCTCATCCTCCTGCTGCACTTGCGGGTAATGCAGCAGCTGAATGCCTGGCCGCTCGTAAGCGGGAGACGGCGGTTCTGTTGCAGTTTCTGTACGCCTTTGTTGCTCAGCTTTTTGCCTTTGCTTGCTTCTGTCCTGCGGCAGCATCATCACGTTAAAAGGAACCGCCGGCTTTTTGACTTCTGATCGCTCAGGAGCAGCCGATTCTCTCGTCCCTTGCTCCTGCTCAGACGTTGACTCAGGCTGCTGCTCCGATTCTTGTGCTGTCTGAGCAACCTCCGTTACCTGCCCTTCATCCTGCTCCAGCACTTCTGTAGGCTCCGGCTCAATCAACGCTTCCTCCAGTTCGGTTTCCTCTTCAGCAGCTATGCCCGGATTCAAATATTCCTCCTCCGTCATCGCCACAGCTTCCTCTCGTTCTTCTTTCAGCTCCATTACTGGCTCACTGATCCATTCGCTTTCCTCTTCTTCCGGTCTCACTTCTGGTTCATATGCCGATTCGCTTTCCTCTTCTTCCAGTCTCATTTCTGGTTCATATGCAGATTCGCTTTCCTCGTCCAGCACGGCCTCACGTATATTGGCCGATAGACGCTCTACGTCCGACCCGCCCTCAGATTCACTTACTGGTGTGCCTCTTTTTTCCGGCTCCATTTCAACATCGCTTGTCCATCCGCTTTCTACTTCCGGCACTTCCCTCGGTTGTCCAAGAAAAGCGACCTCTTCGACAATTTCTTCCTGCCGCCGTGCAAGAAAGGGTGAGACAGATAGCGTGTCATCCATTTTGCTTCTCGTCTGCTCCCGTTCTCTGAAGCCATAGACAGGGGACGGAACTGCCGTGAGCTTAAAGTCAGCTTTTTTCGATGGCGGCGGGACGGCCGCTTCGGTCTTTTGCGGCCTTTCCTCTCTTTTTTTGTCCTCTCCAGTATGATCGTTATGACGATTCATTGTTTCTTCTTCAGGCTGAAAAGCTCTTTTCCTTACAGTGCTTGTCCGCGAGCTTTTTTGCTTTTGCTCCGGCTCCACGGATAACGGAAACCGAAACTTCCCTTGCTTTGGATAATGGTAGAGCACTTTTGATTCCTGAAGGGCGGGGTCAACTGCTCTCGTATGAGAGGAAGGCTTCGGCGCCCGGGCAGTTTCCCGCTCCTTATGAAGATGTTCTTCATCCCCACCAAAAAAGTGCTGCAATCGTTTCATAAAGCGATAAAACGGCCCCATGTTCGTTCACTCACTTTCTCTCTTTAAAATTGAGTCACTTGCTCATTGTACTATTGACACCGGCAAAACAAAATGGACCGAACGTTGTAAGCAAAAAGGGGGCGTGCCAAAAGGTCATTCGTCCCTTTTGGCACGCCCCCCGAAGCTACGTTCCGTTCACGTAGCCGATTGCCCGCCTTCGGACTGAATAAACAATGGGAAGACAGTCCATCTTCATCATTTATACACTTTGTTCGTATACATCCCCTACCTGGTAATCATCAGACAATACGAGAATTCCTTTTTCTTCAGGAGCATTCGGAAGAGCCAGTTCTTTGGCCGAACAGATCATACCGGAGGACTCCACTCCGCGCAGGGCGGCCTGTTTAATTTTCAAGCCGCTCGGCATGACGGCCCCGATCAGAGCAACTACGACCTTCTGACCAGCTTCAACATTTGGTGCTCCACAAACAATTTGCAACGTTTCTTTGCCGACATTCACTTGACAAACATTTAATTTGTCAGCATTTGGATGCTTTTGCTTCTCTTCCACATAGCCGACAACAAAGGAAGGCTTGTCCTCCAGTTCAAGCTCCGGCGTTACGTCATTTTCCCTAAAAGCATTTGCAATCAACTGCTTGATAGCCGCAGTGAGCTTCACCGGCCCATGATCTGTGATCGTGCCGTAGCTGGAAGCATGAAAAATATTATAGCCGCCTGTCTCATTCGTCTCTTTATCAAAAATCCGGACGACATCTCCGCTTCTTTCAAATCCGCGCTGATATACGTCGATATCACGCTCATTAATGATCAGCGTGTCGCCAATTCCCGATTGATTATAACATACGTTCATTTCACCTGAATCTCCTTCATCTTCATTAAAAAATTATTCATTTTTCATTGTATCATATGCAGCGATGTGAAAAAGGACCGATTTCCATTAAAGATAGCCCGTCTGCCGATTGACATACGTATTTACTCCGTTCTCGGCTTGCGCTGGGCAAGGATAAAGGTCGGCTCCAGCTCGCCATCCTCATACATAAATGGCAGAGCCGTAACTGGAACCCTCCCTTCGCCAAAAAATTGCAGAGCAATCTGGGCAAGCACATCATAGCCTCTTTCATTGACGATATCGGCAAAAATCAGCACATCCTGATGGGGAATCGCGAGCGCAAGCTGACCGCTGGCCTGTTTGTCCATTTTTTCTAATAATGATGGATCAAGGACACGACTCGCATCAAACCCGTCTTTCGCCCGCAAGAAATAAAATTTATTTCCCGCTACGACATCCTCCTTTAGCGGCTGTGGCAAGGAACGAAGATTGAATAAGGCCATCTCAGCGATCTCCGCTTTTGTATATGGAGACTCAGCGGCCATCTCTTCATGGATCAACGTATAAGAGTCCCCCAGATCAATCACGTAGTAAATGCGGGTTTCCGCTGTATGCTCGTCATAGAGCAAAGCCTCTCCCGCTTTTGTTTCAGTTGGAAAGGAAGTTGCCCGTATAACCGGAAAGACCTTCTTTTCATTTCCTTGCAGCGCCGGAGTGTGCTTCATCGCCGCAAGCCCCACTTCCACATAACGCAGTGCCTCGTCAATTCCGGCGAAGTCCTCTCGTTCCCATTTGGCGAGCAGCGGCTTCAAAGCCAGGGTCACGCCTTTTTTAAGCTCCTTATCCTCGATACGCAATGTTGCTTCTTTATGATCATAGGTTATCGACCGCTCGTCACTCGCTAACCTCTTTTCTATTTCCTTGCGAAATTGTTGCATATTCATATACACACGCTCCTTTATCATCTCCCTTAGTGTACCAGAAAGAAAAAACCGTTCCAAATAAAGAAGCTGTGCCAAAAGGTTGGTTTTTTTACCTTTTGGCACAGCTTCTAAGCAATGAGCGGGCTTGTGGCGTGTGGAGCCATTACAAGGGGAGTCTTCGCTTGGTTTTTAGCCGGAAGGTAAGTGCCTTTCTTTCCTTCCGGCTGGAACGGAGCCGCCCCTTGCCTCGGTCAAAGGTTGGTTTTTTTACCTTTTGGCACAGCTTCTAAGCAATGAGCGGATCCGCCATGATCTGTTAAAGCTTTGCCTCTGCCTTTGTTAAAAACGCTTCGATTTCTTCCTGAGTTTTGCGATCCTTGCTTACAAAGCGCTCGATTTCTGCTCCGTTTGCATAAACGAGAAAGCTCGGAATCCCAAAAATATCAAGCTCCCCACATAAATCAATGAACTTGTCACGATCGACATAATAAAAAGAAAAGCCCGGAAAGTCCGCTTCAATTCTTGGAAGGACCGGCTCGATCACCCGGCAATCGGGACACCAGTCAGCCGAGAACATAAAAACGGCCGCTTCTTTCCTTGAAATTTCACGAAATTGTTCCACTGTTTGAATCTGCTCCACTCTGTTTCCCTCCTCGTTATTTTACGATTGTTCGATTTTCATATCTCCGGCCTTAATATAGCCTTTCCTTCTCATCCATTCGGAAATAGGCAGACTAATCAACGCCGGGCCGATGAAATAAAGGACAATGATGGCGATAAATATATTAGCGGAAAAACCCATGTCTGTAAAGGTCATGATCGGCCCGACGAGACCGCTTGTCCCCATTCCGGCGCCCGCCGCATTGTTTGTCATTTGAAAAAAGACGGTCGCAAATGGGGCGAGGACGACTCCCGCAGCTGTCGGCGGAATGAGAATCAAAGGATTTTTTACAACATTCGGAACTTGCAGCATTGACGTGCCGATCCCGAGCGAGATCAGTCCGGACCAGCCGTTTTCCCGGTAGCTGCTCACCGCAAAGCCGACCATCTGTGCTGCGCAGCCGACCGTCGCCGCCCCGGCAGCAATTCCTTCCAGCTCAAGCATGATCGCCAGAGCGGCACTGGAAATAGGTGCCGTCAAAGCAAGTCCCATCAACGTTGCAACGATGATCCCCATCATGATCGGCTGCTGCTCCGTCCCCCACATGATTAAATAGCCAAATTGCTGCATGCCGAGCTGAATCCACGGACCAATCACCGAGGCTGCCAAAAATCCTGTCATGATTGTAACAAAGGGAGTTACGATAATATCAAGCTTCGTCTCCTGCGAGACAAGCTTCCCGCATTCAGTCGAAATAACGGCCGCCACAAAAGCACCGGCAGGCCCGCCCAGCTCAGCTCCGGCCGCGCCGCTAATAATCGCTGCGAAGATCACCAGTCTCGGCGCTTTGAGACCGTATGCAACAGCTACCGCGATTGCCGGGCCCATCATACTCATCGTCAACGCCCCGACCTCTTCCAGCCAGCCCCCAAAAGCAGGGAGCCAAAACAGCGAAATCTGCTCGCCGGCCGTGCGGATGATCAAGCCGATAATCAGCGATGCAAACAGGCCAAGCGCCATATAACTAAGCGCTGTAATAAAATATGTACGCCATGACAGGCTGATACCCTTGCGCTGCAAAAAGTTCCTCATCTCGCTTTTTCACCTTCTTATTCAGTTCTCACTTCGTAGGACAATAAAATGTCCATCATCAGTTCAACATCTTTGACCAAGTCGTCATATGTCGTTAAGGTAGACAGCTTCGCTCCTCCTAGCGCAGTCACCACATGAAGCTGCTCATCGTCTTCCTCATTGACCCAAAAATAAGCGGTATGCTCATCCGTTTCCACGACATGGAATGCGACAGCCTCTTGTTCAAATTCACGATCTCTTTCCAGATGGATCGTGCTCGTTTGCAGCTCTTCCGGCTGATGAAACAGGACAAAAAGCTGCTCCCCCCGCTGGAGTAAAAGATTATACTCCGTTTCTTCCACAATATCAAAACCTCTCGGCATATAAAAAGCAATGTTTTTCGTTTCTGTGTTTGGTACGGATGGTTCCTCCTCGAATTCTGTGAGAAAGGCTTCATAGCTCAGTTCAATTGCCTCCTGCTCGGTGACAGAGCACCCGCTGAGCCAGGCAGCAAAAGCACAAACCAGGAGCAAGCCCCCTTTTTTTCTATTCAAACCTCGACACTCCTTTTTTCGACACAGTTCTTCTTAATCATACTCTGCCGTCCCCCTGCTGACAAGACACCTTTTTCATCCTTCTGCCAGCTTTCCTTATTTTTGCTATAATGAAGCTGTAAACCGATGACGAGGAGGATGAGGATATGGAATTAACTGTCTATTTAGCAGGGGAAATTCACAGTAATTGGCGCGATGACATCCGTCAGAAAGCCGAAGCGAAGCAGCTCCCTCTTCTTTTTACTGGTCCAATGGAACAACACGACCGCTCCGACCATATCGGCGAGGAAATATTGGGCCCGCAGGCAGATGCGATTGCGAAAGATGAAGCGGCTTCGCAGATCAACAATTTACGAACCCAAGTGCTGCTCGCCAAAGCGGATGTCGTCATTGCCTATTTCGGACCGAAGTACAAGCAGTGGAATACGGCTATGGATGCCGCAAGCGCGATGACACTTGGCAAGCCCGTCATTCTTATTCGGGAGCGGGACAACCATCACGCGCTAAAAGAGCTGGCAAACAAAGCGCAGCTCGTCGTGGAAAATGCGGACCAGGCAATTGAGGCACTCGCCTACATTTTTGAATAATCAACGAAAGGGCTGGACAAAAGGTAAAAAAACAACCTTTTGTCCAGCCCTTACTCAAATCTCAAGCTCTGTTCAAACCAGGCACGGATTTCACACCGTCTAGCTTGTTTAATGCTTTAGCTGCGTGGTGGAAGCCAAGTATTGTCCGTACAGCAATTTGACAATCTGGCTGAACATCTCTTTCCGGCTGACCAAACCGGAAGTATAGATGCCGATCGCCCCTTCTTTCTTCCTGACAGCCTCGTCTCCAGTAATGCTTGACATAATGATGCCCAGCTCTTCTCCCTGCTCGAGACGTTTCGCCACTTCATCAGGCAGAGGCAGCCTGGCACCTCCGGCGATCCAGTGTCTACCGTCTTCATGATAAAGGGCGCCCCAGTTGCAGAGCATAAGCCCGGCAACCGTTCTGACTACGCCGCCTTCAAGACCAAAGCCGAGAACGGCTCCCGTCTGCTCTGCCGCCGCTTTTGCCCGGTTCAGCGCTCCGGTCATCGTTTCTTCATCTGAAAAAGGCTGGCTGGCTACGTTGGAGGGGACATCGACACTTGCAATATGTATCGTCTCACGGATAAGCGTATCCTTGACGGCATGGACCTTTGCTGGATTTTTTGTACCGACTGCGACCTTCATCGTTATCTCTCCTTCTATCTGTCTCTCTTGCTTGAAAGTTAATACGCTGTAAGCGACTCAACCATCGCTTTGTCACTCGTTTTGACGAGCTGAATGAGAAGTTCCTTTGCCGCTGCGTAATCATCGACATGAATGATTGAAGCGGCCGTATGAATATAGCGCGAACAGATGCCGACCACAGCCGACGGGACACCGTCGTGAGCCAGATGTACACGTCCCGCGTCAGTTCCGCCTTGAGAAATAAAAAACTGATAAGGGATATCATGTGTTTCAGCCGTATCGAGAACAAAATCCTTTAGGCCGCGATGGGTAATCATCGTCCGGTCAAAAATACGCAACAGCGCTCCCTTTCCGAGCTGACCAAAAGCATCCTTTCCTCCCGTTGCATCGTTAGCCGGACTCGCATCAAGAGCATAAAACAGATCCGGCTTAATCAGATTGGCAGCCGTCGTCGCGCCGCGTAAGCCGACTTCCTCCTGAACCGTGGCGCCCGAATAGAGCGTATTTGGCAGCGTTTCGTCCTTCAGCTCCTTCAGCAGTTCGATCGCCAGTCCTACTCCATAACGGTTATCCCAGGCTTTCGCCAGAATTTTTTTCTCATTGGCCATCGGTGTGAACGGACAGATCGGCACTATTTGCTGCCCCGGCTTTATCCCGATCTTCTTTGCGTCTTCAAGATCGTCCGCGCCGATATCAATATACATATCCTTTACTTTTACCGGCTTCGTCCGCTGAGAGGCTTCCAGCAGATGAGGCGGTGTTGAGCCGATCACCCCGATCACCGGTCCATCATCTGTCATAATTTGAACACGCTGCGCGAGCAGAACCTGGCTCCACCAGCCACCCAACGTCTGAAAGCGAACAAGCCCCTTTTTCGTAATCGAGCTTACCATAAAACCGACTTCATCCATATGGCCCGCGACCATCACCGTCGGGCCGTCTCCGTTCCCCCGCTTTACGCCGAAGATGCTGCCAAGCCGGTCCTGAACGATATCTTCGCTATATTTTTCCAGCTCCGAACGGACAAAGCGCCGTACTTCATGCTCAAACCCGGATGCTCCCTGAAGTTCGGTTAATGTTTTAAACATTTTCATCGTTTCCTGATTCATCATACCGCCCCTTCCTCGTTACATATACGTTTTCTATTCTATCCTGAATGACCTCTACTTTTCCACAATTAAGTAATCATGAACAATCCGGACAAACATTTGGAAAGATCGTTTTTTTCGGCTATACTACTTGTGTGTCTATTTGTTTAACAGCTTTACTTATAGCCCAAACGCCAATCGGCGCTGTGAAAATCTGCTCGAGCAGATGATGAGCTTTTTGCACCATCAGTCGGAAAGAAAGGATGATTGAATTGGCAATCAAACGCTTTATTGCCGGAGTAGGCATTGGCCTCGCGTTAGGCTATGTCCTTCGCCCTTCATTGGAACGCGAACGCCTTACTCCCGAACGTGCGTTGAAGGAAGTGAAGAAAACAGCAAGTCAAGCCTATGCGATTTCAGGATCGTGGATACATATGCTGCCTGAAACGATCGAACGCAATCATATCAGCTATGAGGTTTACCGTGGCGGGTTGTCGACTACGACAGCAGAAGGCACGGTTCAGTATGAATTTTTTGTCGATACAAAAACCGGCGCCCTGCTCGATTTGCAGCTAGCATAAAAGGAGGCTGGGGAAAAGGTGAAAAACAACCTTTTCCCCAGCCCTTTTTTAGGAGCGTTCCCGCTGTAGACTGTATGTAATGTCTCCATCCTTATTCCACTTTAACGCCCGGTATTTGTAATCATGATAAAACAAATAATAAGCATCCTTCTCTTCGGCATAGGCCTGCCACTTTTGCTTTGCCGCTATCGAAGTCATCGGATAATCATCATAAGCCAGCACCCAAAGGACATTTTTATGCGCATGGGTCGGCATCAGATCAGCCAGATGAAGAAACGTCTCCCCCTGATGCTCGATCACTAAAATCGAGTGCCCGTCACTGTGCCCCCCGGTATGAACCATCCTTACACCGGCAATGATTTCAAGCTCCTGCTCGAAGGTTTTGACCTGACCGGCTATCGCAGTGCGGTTCTGCTCCCAGTACGTGTTTTTCGAGCGAATATTAGGATGCTGCATCTCATTCCACTCAGTCGCTGATGTGTAAATCGTCGCATTCGGAAAAACAGAGCGTTCCTGACCGCCATCGTCCTTCGTTAATCCAGTCGCATGATCAAAATGAAAATGAGTCAGAAGTACGGCATCAATATCGGTCGGAGCGAGTCCAAGTTCAGCAAGATCCTGCTCAAGCTTCGCTTCTTCCAAAACGCCATAATTGCGTTTTTGCTTTTCCGTAAACCGTCCATTGCCAATCCCGCCTTCGACAAGCAGACGATAGCCGTCCTTCTCGATTAAAAAAGGATCTGTCCGCAGTTCGATTTGATTGTTTTCATTAACTGGATAGGCTCTGCTCCAGAGCGGCTTTGGAACGACACCAAACATCGCGCCGCCATCCATATGGGTCACTCCGCCATTGAGCCATGTAATCGTTAGTCCATCCCGTTCTAATCGTTCCAACTCCATCCCCCCTAATCATCTGATGTACTAGTTCGTCATCAGCCTGGTTCATTCCTCTCTAAATTTAGAAGGGCGAGGTTGCAATTACGATCGATATTTCGCTTCACAGCGATAGATCCGCATTCCTTTTTCTGAGAACTTCTGCTCATATTCGGTCATGACGTTTCCCTCAAAATTACTTGCGTGAAGATCAAGGCTGACCTGCTGCAGCTTCATTCCGTAATTGGCGAAGCTCTCTAAAGAAAATTCAAACAGCTTCTGGTTATCTGTTTTAAAGTGAATCTCGCCTTCAGGCTTCAACACTTTTTGATACATTTGTAAAAAACCTTCATGGGTCAGCCTCCGCTTCGCATGCTTTTTCTTCGGCCACGGATCGGTGAAATTGATATAAATTCTATCGATTTCTCCCTCTGCAAAAAAATCGAGCAGATCACTGACATCCTGCTTTAACAGCTTGACGTTTTCCCGACCGGCTTCCTTGACTCGTTCTAAAGCCGTAATTATCACGCTGTCGTACTTTTCAATTCCAATATAATTCACATCCGGATGAAGACCGCCCATCCCGGTGACAAATTTGCCCTTTCCCGTTCCGACTTCGACATGAATCGGATGCTCATTTCCAAAAATGTCTTTCCAGTTCCCTTTTGCCTCCGCCGGTGCCGGAATAACAATCTCCGGATGGCGTTCCAATTCCTCACTCGCCCAAGGCTTATGACGTAAACGCATTCGTACCCCTCCACTTACTAGTATCTTACATATCTTTTTTATAAGCTGCACAAGCTAGTGATAAACGTACAAGGAGTGACAAGTATGCCATTATCATCAGCCGACAAAATACAGCTTTTAAAGGATATTTTGCAAAATCAAGCTACTGAACAGTATATGACGATTGATGAAGCTGATCAAATTGAGCAGCTTCTGTCTCATTTATCCGTTGATGCTTCCCTTCAGCCTGCCGTCCAGCAAACGTTGCAACAAATTCAGCAGCTTCACGAGAAAAATACCGAGCCATTCCAGCAGAATGATGTCGAGCAATGGCTAACGAACCTGTCAGTCGACTAATTCGACGGGATCATTGCCTATTCCCCAGGAAATAAAAGAAGATAATTGCTGGATTTTGCGCTGCAAAAAAGGTTGTCTCAACGGGTAAGCGGTAACCCTGCAGAGACAACCAGCACTTTGACACGTGAAAAACTATAAGCGGTTTACTAAAAGGCTCTTAATATAATCTTTCAGTTGTTCAACCTGTTCATACTGCCTCCGTTCAAAATGCCAAAGAAGCGAGGAAATCGATTGCGCAACAACATACCAGTGCATGCGTTCCTGAATCGAATCTCCCAGATCCAGTCCATATTGCTTCAGCCAGTCGTCCCAGCTTTCTTCTGGAACATACGAATAAAGGAGCAGACCAAGGTCTAAAGCCGGATCGGACACCGTCGCCCCGTCCCAATCAATTAAGTATAACTGCTCTTCCTCATCTAAAATCCAATTGTTATGATTAATATCGCAGTGACAAACAACAACATGTTCATATAAGACGCGCTCAAGCTGCTCTACCAGGTAGTTCATTCCGAGTTCAATAATATCATTTTCAATCAGATTCTTTTGCAGCTGTCTCCTTAGGTTCTCCACAAATACATAAGGAGTGAGAGGCTCATTTCCGATTCGTTTAAACATGTCGAGCAATTCACTGGATCCGTGGATTTTCGCTAATAAAGCGGCGACGCGGCTTTCTTTCATCTCCACCGCCTTCAGCTCTCTTCCTTGCACCCAGCGCTGGGCAGTCACGACGTCCCCGTTCTCTAACCGCTTTGTCCACAGCAGCTTCGGCACGATTCCTTCCGCTGAAAGAACGGCTAAAAAAGGTGACGAGTTTCGTTTCAGGAAAACGGTCTGTTCACCTTGCTGGGCTATATATGCTTCACCTGTTGCGCCTCCAGCTGGTTGAACCTTCCAGCCATCTCCTAAAAAATGTTCCACCCAATTCACCCTCAATTTCTTCAGCTTTGCCTTTGTACCGCCGCATTTTTCTACCTCTGCTTCGTAAATAGAGAAAGCAGAGCTGCAACCGCAAGGCTCTGCTCAATTTCCTTTTACGCACACTAACGTCGATAATGGTTGAAGATACGCACAGTTCGAACCAATTATATATAATGGTATCAGAGATGCGGCCTGATCGTCAACGACAACTTGCCAGCCTCCCCCGCCTGGCAGCTCGATTTTCTGTTTATCTGTCGTCGGGTTATGACAGACGACAATCTCCTCCCACTGATCATACTGCCCGACCTGGTCCAAATGATAGACGATCCGCTGATGATCAAGACATAAAAAGTGGAAATGCCGCTCGATCAATTGATAGGAAGGCAGCCGCAAAGCCGGATGTTGACGGCGAAGCGCAATCAGTCCTTTTATATACTCAACATTTTCCTGAAATACTGCTCTTTGTTTCCAGTCAATTTGATTGACCCAGTCCGGAGAACGGTAGCTGTTCTCCACCCCATATTTCGTGCGAAAAAATTCCTGACCCGCCTGCAAAAAAGGAACGCCCTGGGCCAACAGTACAATCGCGCATGCGAGGCGATGCCGCTTGCGTAATTGACGCTCATCTTCATAGGGGGCTGCCACCTTTAATTTATCCCAAAGTGTATGATTGTCATGCGCCTCCACGTAGTGAACCGCCTGCCGCGGCTTGGTGAAATAAGCTTGACTTCCTTTGAGGCCGTCCTCGATCGCTTTCAGTACAGCCGGCTTTTGCTCGGATGAAACATAGCCGGAGGAGGAGCTTGAAAAGGCATCTCCTTTTATCGCATCGCGAAAACGATCCGCAAAGAAACCAATTGCCGGAAGATTCTTCGCCTGGTTCACACTCGCTTTTTGTTCCGCGGAAAGCGCCGTCGGTAAGTCCCACCCTTCACCGAGCAGGAAAAGATTCTCTGCCCGTTTCGATGTTTCAGCCGAAATCTGCTTCATCGTTTCGACATCAAGAATTCCCATTAAATCAAAGCGAAAGCCGTCTACTTGAAATTCCTCAAGCCAGTAGCAGACCGCATCAACGATCAGCTTCCTCGCCATCTTTCGTTCCGAAGCAATATCATTCCCGACGCCGGTTCCGTTGCTGATCGCTCCTGAAGGGTGGTAGCGGAAATAATAGCCCGGCACAAGCTTCTCCAGCGCCGATTCCTCCCAAATGTGGACATGATTAAACACCATATCTACAATCACTTTTATACCGTGGCGCTGAATGCTCTGAATCATCAATTTAAGTTCTTGTATCCGGCAGTAGCCGTCATACGGATCGGTCGCGTAGCTTCCTTCAGGCGTAAAAAAATGAGTCGTATCATAGCCCCAATTATAGGCTTTCTCCCGATTGCTTTCATCGATACTGCCGAACTCCTGCAGCGGCAGCAGCTCCACATGAGTAATGCCGAGCTCCTGTAAATAGGAAAGTCCTGTGCTGAGCCCGTCACGGTCATGAGTTCCTGTTTCCGCCAATCCGGCATATTTGCCTTTCTGACGGATGCCGTTATGAGGGTCAATCGTAAAGTCCCGGATATGAAGTTCATAAATGAGCACTTCGGTTTCATCCGCTCTCTCGGGCGGAAAAGCGGCCGGCCAATCAGGAGGATTCGTTTTTTCAAGGTCTCCAACCATCCCACGCTCCCCATTTACGGATAGAAAGCGGGCATACGGATCGACCACGCGCTGGCGCCTGCGGTTCACGGTGACTTCGTATTCGTACCATTTCATTTCCAGATCGCCCTGCACCGTGACGCGCCATATCCCTTTTTCTCCTCTTTTACAGACGTACTCCGTTCCCGACTGGTCGTACCATTCGTCAAAGATATGCACCGTAACCGCTGTCGCTGTCGGGGCCCAGACGGCAAAGCTTGTTTTTGCTTTTTCATAACGAGCGCCAAGCTCAACAGCTTCCTCCGCGAACATCTCATCAAAGCTTTCCGTGCGCACAACCTCTGTAATTTGCACATAGCAAGCCTGATCGAGATGAACGACAAACGCATCTTCACCGAACGGAAAGGCATCGAGAAGCTCCAATTCGATCTCCCCCTCCTGCTGACTGGCAACTGTCAGCGGCAGCTCCTTCGTTGCAGTCGTAAGCGTCCAGCCGACCGGTTGGAAAGAAGTCAGACCGGCGCCTTTAAGTTTTATTTGAAAAGGAGTAATTAGCTCAGCAGAATGAAATAGACAATTGACAAGTGGCGGGTTCTTTTGCTTCAATGATGGAGGCCCCCTTCCTTCTGTTACTCTGTTATTGTAAATTATGAAGTAGCCCGGTTATTCGTTCAAAAGAAGCCGGAGGGGAAGTAGCAGAAAAAAGGATTGAACTTACTGGAGGAAAAAGATGATACATGAAACAACCCCATTACGTGCACGTTTATTAATTTCTTGTCTCGATCAGCCTGGAATCGTTTCTGCTGTATCGAGCTTTCTGCATCAACATCAGGCAAACATCGTCCAATCGGATCAATATTCTACCGATCCCTCTGGAGGGATGTTCTTTATCCGCATCGAGTTTGACTTATTTGAGAATGGATTGAAATTTGCCAACGTGAAAAAGGCGTTTGCCGAAGTGGCGGACAGCTTTAAGATGGATTGGCAAATGGAACTCGCTTCGCGCAGAAAGAAAATGGCGATTTTTGTTTCCAAAGAAGATCATTGCCTGCTTGAGCTTTTATGGAAATGGCGGGCCGGCGAGCTGAAGGTTGACATCCCGCTTGTGATCAGCAACCATGACAGCCTGCGCCAGGAGGTCGAAGGATACGGCATTCCTTTTTACCATATTCCGGTCACTAAGGAAACAAAACATGAAGCCGAGGCTGAAGCGATTCAACTCATCAACCAGCATGAAGCAGATTTCATCGTACTTGCAAGGTATATGCAAATTCTATCGCCCGCCTTTGTCGGTACGTTTCCGAAACGGATTATTAATATTCATCACTCCTTCCTGCCGGCCTTTATCGGGGCAAATCCATACGCGAAGGCCTTCGCGCGTGGGGTGAAGCTCATCGGCGCAACCGCCCATTACGTCACCAATGATCTGGATGAAGGACCGATCATTGAACAGGACGTGCTACGGGTCAACCATCGTTATACGACTGATCAATTGCGGGTCGTCGGACGGAATGTGGAACGAATCACCCTTGCCCGAGCGGTTATGTGGCATGCGAATGACCAAATTATCGTCCATGGAAACAAAACGGTTGTTTTTTAAATAACAAAAAAAAGCCTGTC
Source organism: Halalkalibacter oceani (assembly GCF_040544555.1). Taxonomy (NCBI): domain Bacteria; kingdom Bacillati; phylum Bacillota; class Bacilli; order Caryophanales; family Bacillaceae; genus Halalkalibacter; species Halalkalibacter oceani. The sequence goes on along the minus strand of NZ_JBEPKD010000007.1, from coordinate 35,896 downwards.
GACATAGTCTCGCAAAAGCGAGACGGTCGACAGGCTTTTTTTGTATAAGGATTTGTCGCGCCCCCGGAGCTTCACGCTTTCCGCATTGAACTCATTTCGTAGAAGCTAAGCAAAAGGTAAAAAACAATCCTTTTTTTTATCATATGATAAACGATTTCACATTTTAATTCATTTTCTTTACTTCATCATTGACATGATGAAATTCCTTCGTGGTCATCGGCGGTTCAAGAATAATAAGATGAGCGCTTTGCTGTACCTCCGGGAGCTGCTGCTCGCCGTGGCGGCGGATCCATAAATAAAGAGCTTCCTTAAGTCCATCCTTCGCTTCCCGGACCGTATCGCCAAAGCTCAGACACCCGTCAAGCTCTTCCAGCTCAATCATGATTTCCACTTTCCCACACCAATCAAAAACCTTTCGTACTCTCCATTGGAAATCTTCCGGATGAAACCCATCCCGAAGTAGTCTGCTCTCTCTGGTCAATGTATCTCTCCTTTGCTAGTCTGCGCGTTTCCTCCCGACATGTTTGCCTTCCTTGCGAGCAAGTGCCTTCCACACGAAAAAGCGCTTCTCAAAAAGGCCAAAAGAAAAGGCAGCGGATTCCTGCTTGCACACAGCAAACAGGAAAGAATACCGCTTCCCTTGCTTTACCGATCGTGCAAACTTCACTCGCTGCTTCGGGTAAGGGTCAATAAGGAATCCTCCCTCATTTGACACATACCCTGACTCACGTAATTTGTATGCCTTGCTTATTATACGGATTTTGTCCGCTTATTTCAATTGCTCATCAATGAATTGTTCATCATCTTCTTGTACGGTCTCACTGGAAACCGTATGACAATAGGACAGAATCGCCGCTGTCACCTTCATCTGCTGATGCTTTAAAGGAGACGGGTGCTTCCGCAAACGCTGATGCCAGGCGTCGAAGCCTCTCCGGTCAATCAGATCGAGCTTCGCGCCTTGGAGCTTATGATCAATCATGCTCGAAGGGGACAATACAACCTTCCGGATCGGATAGGATAATCCTGCTTCTTCCAAAATGGTTGTCAGCACCCTCGACATCCGTCCCAATGAGATGAGTGGACTGACTCTTTTCTTACGCGTTTTATCGACATATTCGATCCAGAATCTGTCAGAGCTCGCTTCAAATACACTCAGTTCACTGCCTTCGAGCATCGTTAAGCAGATAATTTCCGTCGGACTGATCAACATAATATCAAGCTCAATCGGAGCTTTTTTCATAAATAGAACGGGCTTATATAACAGGAAGTAGTTATCAGGAATATGCTGGCAAAAAAAGCGCAGCCATTTATCTGCTTTATAACGGGGATGAAGGGTCGATTCCTCGAGTAAGGACGAGCTGGCCCACCTCAGCTGAGATTTGTACAGTTCATCGAGAAATTCCTGTTTCACCTGTTCAAGCGATTTTGGCGGCAGTTCGTCGTTCGAAGGCGGGGCTTCCTCCCATGGATCCTCTTCAACCGCTGACCGGCGCCATCCTTTCAGCCGTTGAAGCGCTTGCGAGAAGATGCCCTCTCCTTTCGATTCAGCCTCTTCCTCCTCCGGCTCATCCTCCACTTGCAACGAAGGATGCCGGGCCTGCTCCCATTCAGACTTCACATAATACCAGCGTTCTTTTTTCATTCTTGAAAACTGACTCGGGTAGCGATGTAAGTCAAATTGGTACCGAGAGATGTAATCTTCTAATTTTATTAAATGAGCCACACCCGTACCTCCATATCTAATCGTGTGATACCTGTCGCGCGTTTCAGTAGTGAGTTGTCTTGTTTGATCGTACCATAGCCGCTAGTAAAAAAGAAAGACAAGCATTGGCCCCATGACGGAAACAATGATCGCGCTCAAAGTCATCGCCACCGAACTGGCGGCTCCTTCCTGTTCACTGTTTTCGATAGCTTTAGCCGTTCCAATCGCATGGGAAGCGCTCCCTATCGCCACCCCTTTGCTCACGTCATTCTTAATATGAAACCATGTAAAGCAATAAGGCGCGAGGACGCTTCCGCCTACTCCGGCGACCATCACCAGCACAGCGGCGAGCGGGGCGATGCCCCCGAGCGTTGTCGCCATATCCATCGCAATGGGAGCCGTCACGGACTTCGGCACAATCGAATAGACAAGCTCCGCGTCAAAGCCGCCCCACTTCGTCAGCAGAAGGCCGCTGGTCATGCCGACAAGCGCCCCGAGGAACACACTGACGACGATCGGCCAAAAGTAGTTTCTGAGCATCTGCATTTGCTTATAAAGCGGATAAGCAAGCGCGACCACCGCCGGCCCAAGCAATTTTTCCAGCCATTGGCCGCCCGTGTAATACGTTTCAAATGAAATTTGAAAGAGTAAAAGAAGAAGGATAAGGATAATGGTGCCGACTAACACCGGCAGCATGAATGGATAAGGAAAGCGCCGGTACAGCTCTTTCGCCCCTATGTATACCGCAATTGTTGCTGAGATAGAAAGTAAGATTTGTAGAAAAAGCATATCTATTTCTCTCCCTTTTTCATGAGAAACACCTGGCTGGTCAGCCCTACGATCACAAGGACCATAACCGTGCTGATTAACGCAATAACAATAAGAAAGACTCCTTTTCCGGCAAAAACATCCAAAAACTGCAAAATACCGACAGTTACGGGCAGAAACAGCAACGGCATATGCCGCAGCATAAAAGCTGAGCCCTCTTCGATAAAGCGAACCGGAACAATTTTCGTACTAAGCAACGTAAACAACAGCAGCATACCGATTATGCTGCCGGGAATAAAAAGATCAAAAGCCTGCTGAATCGAGCAGCCAATGATGTAAAAAACTGTCAATAACACAATATGCCAAATGCCATTAATCACTTTCATGTTGAACTCCTTTTAAAGAAAAAGCTTGATACGTTTTATATTTTGGTTCCTGCTGAACATGACTTTCATAAAGAATAATTTCATTAACCTCCCAGCTCTGCCCATTCCCGAGCGCTAGACCGTCGCCATTGTACTCCTCATCGCCAGCCCACTTCCGGGCAAGTGTAAGATGAGGGGCATACGGACGCTGATCGACCGCAAAGCCGAGCGACCGGCAAAGATCAGCAAGCTGAGACTGATAGACAGCGAGCTGCTGGCTCGCTTTTACACCGACCCAAAAAATTCGCGGCTGTTTTTTTTGCCCAAAGCTGCCTGATTGAGACAGCGTTAATGAAAAGGGAGCCCAATTTTCAACGAGGCTTCTGCCATGCTGAACGAGCTCATGGAGCTGCTTCTCTGTGCACCCGCCAAGAAAAACAAGCGTCAAATGAATATCATTCGGGTGAACCCACCGTTGGAATTGAAGCTGGCCACTCTGCCTGGCCTCCTGATGTAAAGCTGACTGTATGAGCTGCGGCACCGGCACTGCCAAAAAATAATGCGGCTGCATTTCCTTCACCATCCTTCTGTCTCTTCCATTGTAGCTGACGTTCGAGACGCTGTCTTTACTTTTGTTTTATTTTCCCAATTATCTCGCCTTCTTTTCCTATTAATTAAATAGGAAATATCGCTAAAGGTATGATAAACTAAGGATAGTCTTATCATTTACAGAGGAAGTGGATTTATGACCGTGGTAAATAATATTGCTGACCTAATTGGAAACACACCGCTCGTTCGTTTGAACCGGCTCCCTGCTTCTGACGGCGCTGCTGTCTACTTAAAACTCGAAATGCAAAATCCGAGCGGAAGCGTGAAAGACCGCGCGGCATTCAATATGATCATTCAGGCAGAGAAGGATGGCCTGCTTACACCCGGAGCAACAATTATCGAGCCGACAAGCGGAAACACAGGAATCGGACTGGCGATGAATGCCGCCGCCAGAGGCTACAAAGCGATTCTTGTGATGCCGGATACGATGTCTGCCGAACGGATTAACCTGTTAAAAGCATACGGCGCTGAGGTTGTGCTAACGCCTGGTGACAAAAAAATGCCTGGTGCCATTGAAAAGGCGCACGAGCTTGTAGAAGAGATTCCGAACAGCTTTATGCCGATGCAATTTGAAAATGAAGCCAATCCGGATGCTCATCGCCATACGACAGCGCGGGAGATTAAAGAAGCCCTTGATCAAATAAATAAACAGCTTGCCGCCTTCGTTGCCGCTTCCGGAACAGGTGGAACGATTACAGGAACCGGGGAAGAACTGAAAAAGTTTTATCCAAACCTCTCCGTCCACGTCGTGGAGCCGGCCGGATCACCCGTCTTATCAGGAGGAAAACCGGGACCTCACAAGCTGGTCGGAACGAGTCCGGGCTTTATCCCGCCAATCCTGAACGAACAGGTCTATGACGAGATTCTAAAAATTGAAGATGAAGACGCCTACTTCATTACACGCGAATTAGCCCGTAAAGAAGGCATCCTCGTCGGCCCGTCTTCAGGAGCTGCCTGCTTCGCCGCGTTGGAAGTAGCGAAAAAACTCCAGCCGGACGAAGTCGTCGTCGCGATTGCCTGCGATACCGGAGAGCGCTATTTATCGACCGATTTGTTTCGATTTGAATAATTGGGCGAAGTTTAAGTAAAGAAAAAAAGTGGGCAAAGCCGTTCGCTACTCGAGCTTGAGACAAAACTAGCTTTGGACCTACTGGCAATGGCTTCACACGCCACAAGCTTAGAGAGGCTGGGAAAAAGGTAAAAAAACAGCCTTTTGTTCCAGCCTCTTTAAAAATATGCAGCGACTCCGCGCGTTGCTTCGGAGGTTGCCAAAAATCACTCTTTTCGGCAACCTCCTGCCAGTTCATAAATCGCCTCGGCGTAAAGGGCGGTCGCTTTCAGCAGGTCCTCGATCTCGATATATTCATCTTTTTGATGGGCAACGTCCTTCCGCCCCGGAAAAAGGGGACCGAAAGCGACTCCTGTCGCCAAGGTGCGCGCGTAGGTACCTCCTCCTGTTGAAAGCAAGGTCGGCTCTTCGCCCATTTGCCTCTGATAAACAGCCTGTAACGTCCGCACAAGCGGATGCTGGGCATCGACATAGCTTGGCGTCATATGATCCTTCACCACCATTTTGGCGCCGTACTCGCTCATTTTCTGCTCAAGCCGCTGCAAACAGATTTGTCCGTCAACTGTCACCGGATAGCGAATGTTGAGGCCGAATCCTGCTTCTTTTTCATTCCATGTAAATAGGCTGCTATTTACGGTCAAAGGACCTGACACTTGATCCTCCATCGCGATTCCGAGCGCTTCTCCACGCATATCATTGTGAAACAGACTCGTAATCATCTGCAAGTAGGAAACAGCCTGCTCCTGAAAGGAAAACGGGGCCAAAAAAGCGGCCAGCTCCACTCCGGCGTTAATTCCGGCTTCCGGGGTCGAGCCATGGGCAGCGACACCTTCATAAATAAGGATTAACCGCCCGTTTTCAGCAAAAACCGCTTCCCCGTTATGCTGTTGCTCAAGCAGATGCTTGCGGAAAAGCCTTTCCAGCCCGTCAAGCTCGGCCCGCTCTCCTAGTATTTCGGCGCTCGCCCGGTCAGGCACCATATTCAGGCGTTCTCCAGCGGTAAAGCTACTCAATTCAAGCCCCGAAGCCGCGCCTTTCTCTGCCGGCCATTCAAAAAGGACATCGACGATCCCTTTTTCGGCATGAATAATCGGGAAATCAGCATCGGGAGCAAAGCCGACTGTCGGCATTTCCTCATGCTTAAAATAATGCTCCACGCAGCGCCAATCCCGCTCTTCATCTGTTCCTAAAATAAGCTGAACCCGTTTCTCTAATGGCAGCTCCAGTTCTTTTACCAAACATAATGCAAAGAAGGCGGCGATCGTCGGTCCTTTGTTATCAATCGCGCCACGCGCGTAAATGCGGCCATCTCTACTTTCTGCGGAGAAAGGCGGCGACGTCCAGCCTTCTCCTGCCGGCACGACATCGATGTGACAAAGGTTTCCGACGCTCTCCTCTCCTTCGCCAAGTTCAATCTTACCGGCGTAACCGTCGATATTTTTCACCGAAAAAGCATAGCTTTCCGCTTTGTCCAGCAAGTACGCAAGTGCCTGATCAATCCCTTTCCCAAATGGCTGCTTTTTTGTGATCGTCGTTTCATCATATACGCTGTTTATTTGAAGGAATTCCTGCGTCACTGCAAGCAGGGCATCCTTTCTTTTTTCCACTTCCAATCGCCAGTCGATTCGTGTCATTTTGCTTTCCTTTTCCTTTCTTTTTAAGAAGTTGAGCATTCCGTTTTGCTTAATTTGTAGAAATATTGTAAAATATAAGCGTCGGAGATAATAACATTTGCCACTGTATTGATTCACATCGTTAATCACTACAACCTTACCCGTCTTCCTTGAAAAAAGCAAATAGAAAAGGGACAGGCCGGGCTTGTAGAATGCTCTCCGCATTGGTGGTATGTATGTTTTTTCCTGCCACTGCATAGACTGTAAGCAAGAGCCAATTCATGATTATGAATAAGGAGTGGTTTTTTGAAAACTTCAACTGATCGTATGCTGACTCGTATTAAGTCCATCTATCTCTACATTAAACAAAAGGAGATCGTCACAACGAATGAGTTAGTTGAAGAATTCGGTATAACCCAGCGGACAATTCAACGCGATTTAAATGTGTTAGAGTACAATAACCTTGTCGAGAGTCCGACACGTGGCAAATGGAGTGTTATTAAAAAGAAAAAAACTCGTGTGTCTTAGGTAAACGTCAATCATAAAGCAATACAACAAACAGCTAGTCCCGCTCAGGAGACTAGCTGCTTTTTTATTCCCGTCCAATCAGTTGGTCATATTCGGCTTCGGTCAGTTCACGATAGGCGCCTCTCTTCAGCTGCTGATCGAGCTTGAGCGGGCCGATCGCAATCCGCTCCAGCGCCGTTACTCTTTTTCCGACAGCGGCGAACATCCGCTTCACCTGATGGTACTTTCCTTCCGTAATCGTCAACGCCACTTTCGAAAGGTTGCCCCGCTCAAGAATGACCAGGTGAGCCGGCTTTGTCACATAGCCGTCCTCAAGCTCGACTCCCTTGTGAAAACAGCCGACCTCTGCTTCCGTCACTTCGCCTTCCACCTCGGCCAAGTACGTTTTTTCCACATGCCGTTTCGGCGACATGAGCGTATGAGAAAACTGTCCATCATTCGTCAGCAGCAGCAATCCTTCCGTATCTTTATCAAGCCGGCCAACCGGGAAAGGGTCATAGAACACATCGTCCGGCTGCAGCAAATCAATCACGGTTTTATGCTGCCCGTCCTCCGTAGCTGAAATCACTCCTTTCGGCTTGTTCATCATGAAATAAACGAAAGGCTTATATTCCACTACATCGCCGGCAACGGTCACTTCCTGCCGGTCAGGATTCACATGCACCTTGCCATCCTTGACAATTTCCCCGTCAATCCGCACGCTGCCTGTTTTCAACAGCTTCTTCACATCTTTCCGGGAGCCGTAGCCCATGTTGGCCAGCAGCTTATCGATTCTCATTGCATTCCCTCCTGTTTTGACAGGAACTTGTCTTAAAGGGCTTCCTCTTCAGCCTCAAACATATAGTGCTTCGTTCGCATGTTGACATTTAAGACGATCCCCATCGCCAGCATATTGGTCAAAAGGGCACTCCCCCCATAGCTGATAAATGGCAGCGCAAGACCTGTGATCGGCATTAAACCAATCGTCATGGCGATATTTTGAAAAACCTGAAACACGAGCAGCCCAATTACCCCGGCGACAAGATAGCTTCCGTACATATTGTTGCAGGTCAGCGCAATAATAATCATCCGATAGAACAGCAAAAAGTAAGTAATAATAAGAATGGTCGCCCCGATAAAACCGAATTCCTCACCGATCACGGTAAAAATGAAATCGGTATGAATTTCCGGAATGCGATCACTTTGCGTTTGTACACCCTGCATAAAGCCGCTGCCGTACAATTGACCTGAGCCGATGCCGCGCATCGCCATGACAAGCTGATAACCGAATGTTCCCTGATGCTCATATGGCGCGAGCCAGCCATATATCCGGTCAAGCTGATGCGATTCAATAAAGATCGAAAAGATGTCAAAGTGATAATTATGGAGCCAGACTAAGCAAACAATACCGGAGACAGACGCCAGCCCGAGAAGGATGAGGATTTTCCATGAAATCCCTGACATGAGCAGCATCGTCGCCATAATGCTGGCAATAACAAGCGCCGTTCCGAGATCCGGCTGGGTCAAAATCAGGAAAAACGGCGGTACCCCAACGAGAAAAACTTTGCCGACAATTACTAAGTCAGACTTTATATCCCTTTGAGTCCGCTGACTCGTTATTTTATAAAGCAGATGAGCCATCGCAATAATGACAAAAATCTTGACGAATTCCGACGGCTGAATATCCGTCACTCCTACATTCAGCCAGCGGGTAGACCCGTTCCGGTAAACCCCCAAAGGGGAAAAAGCAACGAGCAACAAAGCAACAATTCCGATTCCATAAAGCGGAATCGAAAAATTTTTAAACAGATCATAATCTACAACCATCATACAAACCATCGCCACAATGCCGACGCCGAACCAGATCAGCTGCAGCTTGACATAATGCATCGGGTCAGAATGGTACTGACCCGATCCGCTATAGATGGCCAACAAACTAAAGCACATGAGCACAAACAGCAGAAAAAGCAACGTATAGTCCAACTGCTGAAAGCCCGATTTTCGTTCTTCCATTGTCGCCTCCATCTAGTGTGTACTTTATTATCGTTTCTACTTCGTTCTCTATGATTAAGAGACTGAGCGTTTTTCTTCCTTCATTTCTTCCAAGCGCCGCTGCCGAATTGTATTGCGGGAGATATTGGCCAGAATCGCAATCGAGACCAGCGTAATGAGAAGCGACGACCCCCCGTTACTGACTAAAGGAAGCGGAATTCCTGTAATCGGCAATAGTCCCGACACAGCGCCAACGTTAAAAATCACCTGAATCGCGATCTGAAAGACTACGCCAAAAGCCAGTAGAGTACCAAACGGACTTTTGCAGCGGGTGCCGATCATCACCCCGCGAAACAGAATTAAAGCGTGACAGCCGAGCACGAATAAAATCCCAAAAATACCTAATTCCTCGGCGACAATCGCCAAAATAAAATCAGTGTGCGGCTCCGGCAAATAGAGCAATTTCTGCACACTTTGTCCAAGTCCGGTCCCTGTTAAGCCGCCATGGGCAATCGCGATATACGATTGAATCAGCTGCATCCCGCTATCCCATGGATCAGCAAACGGATCGCGATAGGACGTCAGCCGCTCAACCCGATATGGAGCTGATAAAGCAAAGGCGGTGAACAAGCTCGCCCCGACAAGCCCTAAACCGATCAGGTGGCGCCACTTCGCTCCAGAAAAATAAACAAGCAGCAGCGTTACCATCATAATCGAGGTAGCCGTACCGAGATCGGGTTGAAGCATAATTAATCCAAAAACAAAACCGACGACAACGAGAGGGGGCATAACCCCTCTAATAAACTGATCAATATAAGCCTGTTTTTGCGAGTATACTTGAGCGAGATAAATAATAATCCCGATTTTCACAAACTCAGACGGCTGAACATTCAGCGGGCCAACATCAATCCAGCGCTGGGCATTATTGATTTCCACCCCAATACCAGGTATGAGCACAAGCACCAAAGACAGCAAGGACAAAACAATAATTAATGGTGAAAGCTTTTTATAAAAGCGGTACGGTATATGCATGACAAACAGAAACACAAAAACAGCCAAACCAAACCATAACAGCTGTCGTTGAATAAAATAATAAGGATTGTCAACATGGTCCATCGCCCACACGTAACTTGAGCTATATACCATCACTAAGCCGAACCCAGCCAAGAGGAACGTCGTGATGATTAATAACCAATCGTTATCTTTTCGGAATGAATAGTTCATCGGGTCCTCCAACCTGTTTTTGCCCCAGTTGTTGAAATGCCTATGGTAGCTTGCTCTATTATAGCAAACGATAGAATCAAGCAAAAGAGGCTTTCGTTGCCAACCATTGTCGAATGCGACTAGTATTTTGTCAGCTGTCCGTTGACGTTAATTGGAAGGACTGTTCGTTTTCTTTAAAAAGCGGAAACGGTCTCCGAGAATCTTGCCGGCTAAATGCGAGCGATAGCTGATATATAAGTAAAGAACCGCTCCGGAACTAACCGTCACGAGCACGATCGCCAACGCATTTCCCCGTGACGTGAGCGGAAACCAGCTCTGCATGCCGACATTAATAATGCTGATCCCAATCGCCATGACAGCAGCAAAGAGAGCAATCAAGATCGCCCGTTTGATGATTAATGTATAACGAAAGTGGGCAAACTTCCCAATCGCCCAAACGGTCACCGCAATCGAAACGAGATGCCCCGCGTAAGTCGCCCACACTCCGCCTAGCGGACCGAATGCTTTTAAAAACGAGATATTTGTCACAAGCTTTATCACAAGCCCGGCCGCCAGCGCAATAACCGCGTATTTCTGCTTATTCATCCCCTGTAAAATCGCCGCCGTTACAGCAAACAAGGAAAAGAACAACGTAATACCGGCATAATAGCGCAACATATAACCACCAATCTCAAGGTCCTCAATCGAATAAAGCGTACCGAAGACAGGGTAGGCAAGCACTGCCAACCCAACCGCCGCAGGCACCGTCAAAAAGAGAATTACCTGATACGTCTGAGTGATTTGCCGTTGCAGCAAAGAATGATCCTGATTCGTAAATGATTTCGTGATTGTCGGCACTAGTGTGATCGACAGCGCTGTCGCCAGAGCCATCGGAATCAGGACAATTTTATGAGCGGTGGAAGTGAAAACAGCGAAATACGTTTCGACCTCAAGCTGACTGTACCCGATCGCTTGCAGCGTACGGTTAAAGGTTGCCGAGTCAATTAATTGATAGAGCGGAATCGCCAGCCCAACAAACGATAAAGGCAGCGCATAGGCAATCAGTTCCTTATACATCTCACGTAAAGAAAGCTGGTGATCGACCTTGCTTTTCTCGACCTCGGCCAGAATATTATCCTTGCGCTTCACCCAATAATAGAGAAGAACGCCCAGCCCGCCAAGAGCACCGACAAAAGCGCCAAAGGTCGCGAAACCGACGGCAAGTCCGTTGCTGCCATTCATCAGCTGCACGATTGAAAACGTCATCGCTAAAATAAAGAGAACGCGGACGATTTGCTCAACCACTTGGGAAACAGCGGTCGGCCCCATTGATTGAAACCCCTGGAAATAACCGCGAACAACCGACATCAGCGGGACGATGAGCAGCGCCACACTCACCATCCGGATCGTAAAGACAATGTCTTCAAATGAGTTCCCTTCAGTGGCCGTCGGATCACTGACGACAATGGGCGCAATGACCGGCGCGAGGAAAAACAAAAGGAAAAAAGCGAGCAAGCCGCTGATTGCCATGAAAACGAGCCCTGATTTAAAAAGACGGTAGCCCGTCCGATAATCACCTAACGCGTTATATTTCGATACAAATTTTGAAACGGCAAGCGGCACACCGAGCGTCGCCAAACTCAGCAAGACGGTATATGGAATGTAGCCGTACTGATAAAGGGCAACCCCTGTCTGACCGACGATTGCCGTAAAAGGAAAAATATAGACAAGACCTAATATTCTTGAAGCAAGCGCCGCACCGCTTAACAGCATCGTGCCGCGGATTAATTTTGAATCTGCCATCCCCGATTCCTTCTTTCATTGATCCAAATAAGGTTTTGAAACGACCTGTCCATCATGAAAAGGTAAACGTCCCTCTGCATTTTACCATAGTCATCCATGGAATGCTTCCACCCGTTAAATAAATCGCTGAATAGACAAAAAGAAGAGGCTGAGTCAAAAGGTTGTTTTTTTACCTCTTGCCCAGCCTCTAAGCTAGTTTTGTCTCTGTTCTTTTGATCCTGGCTTTTCAACTATAAGCTTTGGAAATCTGTAATCCGAATTTTCTTTCCATGACCACACGCTATTTTCCTCTTTTTACAGCTTGCGGCGGCTGTTCCATCCAGCCTTTTTCAATCATAATCTTTGTCGCATCCTCAACGAATAAATAAATTTTCATTAATGATTTTGTGTAAACCTGGCCGATATCACGCCGCCCGTTCACCGCGACAGAATTTCCAAATGACCTTATTTTCATCATAAACATGTCCATTTTATGGTATAGCATCAGCCGGTCCGAGAATGGGGAAAAAGCTGACGTCGTGACAAGATGATCGAGAAACGCCGGCGACGGCAAATTTTCATCGTGCAGCTTTTGCATATAATTTTCAATGTCTGTTGTCGTGAACGTTTTTCCTCGTTCAAACAGCTTGCGAATTTGTTCATCTTTCACTACTTGGGCAAAAGCCAAAATCAACGCTTTACTCGTGACATTGTTTTCAATATTATCGTAAAAATGAGCAATCTCCAACGCGTGCATCGGCCTCACATGACCAAAAAAGCCATTTAAAAAATCCTTATGGACGAATTCGACTTTTTCCGGAGTCGGGATCAAAGGCGGCTTGATAATCAACCCTTTCTTCATTAACATTTCTTTCGCTTGATCGATTAAACTCATCGTCTCTTTCATACAATGGGTGAAAAATTCCTTCACATCCTTGCGGTAAACCAAAGGTACTGCGACATTGTAAATGCTCATGCCAGCCTTCGACGTGTATTTTAAATAATGAACATAAAATTCATCCTGAAATAAGCGGGGAGCACCTAAATTAATATCCTTTTCAGAAAATCCTTGCGGAATCGGAAATTCATCTTTTGTGAAAATGTCTTCAATCGTTCCAAGAAACTCTTCACTTAAGTGCAGCGCTTTTTGCAATAAAGCTTTGATTTCCTTATCCTCAACATGGTGAAGAAAATAAGTTAAAATGCATTTCGCCATGCTGTTTCCCATAAAGGTCGCCCAAAGCTTGCCCATCTCGACCGAGGTCAGCTTTGCTTCAGGTTTCATCTTAAGCGACTTAAACGTCATCGGTTTTGGCGTCCCCATCATAACAACTCCTTCACTCCATGTTTTGCATTTGTTGCCGTTATTGTCCCCCGGATAATCGTTGTTTTATGCATATCCAGCTGAACAAAGCAAAACCCGCTTATTAGTGGAATAAGCGGGGGCAGACCGAGGCTAGGTCAAACGTATTTTCTATCTGACTACCGAACAAATGAAAAGAGGGGAATCCGTCGCTCCTGAAATAGACATCGCTTTCCGCGGGAAGCTGGTGAGCCTCTTTGGGCTATGCCCTGTAAGGTCTCACCGTTGCTTTTTCTCCCGCAAGAGTCTCCGTCTATTTCATCAGATAAATACAGTAGTTGCATTTTTCGTATGGTTTTCCGGCTGCATGGCAGCAAAACGAAGCATCGCCTGCATGGAATTTTTTTCGAGGACAGTTCTGACACACACTCGGATTGGAGCTGTACTCACGGTACCGCACAAGAAAAAGCGGACGGGATGGGAGGGCCGACTCCTGCAGGAGGAGAGGGCAGGTTGAAATCCACCGGCGTGCCGGTTCGTTCAACGCCCTCCTGCGGAAAGCGTGCCCCCCCATCCCGGGAGCGGGTTCGAAGCTCTGGATCGTGAGCCTGTCGACCGCTTATTAGTGGAATAAGCAGGGGTTTTTGACTTGTTTCATTAAATGGTTGTGCTAACAGCAAAGAGCGTTGGCCAGCCACAGATAAAGAAACAGACCGGTTAACATGAACACAAGATACTTCTTCTTATTTTTCCCTTCCCGCAGCTCCCATAATGATAAAACAATTAGAATGATACCGGTTATTTTAAACAATGTAGAAGACAGAAAAGCTAAACCTGCTAAATTCATAAATCACCGCTCCCTCTCTTAATTCTACTAAAGCAACTATTATCAGGATCTCTGCCTTACTTATTTTTCCACGTTACCATTATTAAACTGGTTTCACAAGTTACATTCTGATAATTACGACTTTTTAGCTTTCGACTGTCTTCTTGCCCGAATGAATGGAAGAAGATATGATTAGAAACGATAAAAGAGGTTAAAAAAGTAAAAAGCTTAAATTTGCTGGCAGAAAGGTGTAGCAATATGCATGATGTAATTGTAATTGGAGGGGGCCCGGCCGGACTGATGGCGTCGATCGGCGCTGCGAGCCATGGCGCGAGCGTGCTCCTGCTTGATAAAGGTGACCGGCTCGGGCGCAAGCTGGCGATCTCCGGCGGCGGACGCTGCAATGTGACGAACCGCAGTCCGCTTGACGTGCTGATCGCCAATATTCCTGGAAACGGTCGGTTTATGCACAGTCCGTTTTCCGTTTTTAATAATGAGGACATTATTCAATTTTTTGAAGGGCTTGGAATTGAATTGAAAGAGGAAGACCGCGGTCGGATGTTTCCGGTTAACGATAAAGCCGCCACCGTTGTCGAGACATTGCTCGGACAAGTAAAAGCGCTTGGCGTCGAGATTCGTACGAACACGGCGGTCCGATCGGTGGAGTATACTGAAGATGCTGTCTCACAGGTGCTGTTAAAAGACGGCGGGCAGCTTCCGACGAAAGCGGTGATTATCGCCACGGGCGGCAAATCGGTGCCGCACACCGGCAGCACCGGCGATGGTTACCCGTGGGCGGAAAAAGCCGGCCATACGATCACCGAGCTCTATCCGACCGAGGTGCCGATTACGTCGGACGAGCCGTTTATTCAAGCGAAATCGCTACAAGGACTGTCGTTACGCGATATTGAATTAACCGTTTTTAATCCGAAAGGCAAGAAAATCATCACGCACGAAGGTGATATGATTTTTACCCATTTTGGAATTTCAGGGCCGGCTGCCTTGCGCTGCAGTCAATTTGTCGTCAAGGCGTTAAAGAAATTCGACACTCCTTCGATCCGGATGGAAATTGACCTTTTTCCACAGCAGTCGGAAGAAGCGCTTTTTCAACAGCTGCTTGCCAAAGCGAAGCAGGAGCCGAAAAAGTCGCTCAAAAACAATTTGAAAGGGTTCGCGCCCGAGCGCTTTTTGCTCTTTCTGTATGAACGGTTGCAGCTTGATTCACAGCTGCCTTCGTCGACTGTTTCTCATGACCATTGGCGCGCTCTTGCCCACAGCTGCAAGCATTTCTCCATCGAGGTGAACGGGACGCTTTCGATCGAAAAAGCATTTGTGACCGGTGGTGGCGTTTCAATCAAAGAAATAGAGCCGAAAACGATGCAATCACGCAAGAAAAACGGACTGTACTTCTGTGGAGAAGTGCTTGATATCCACGGTTATACAGGTGGCTACAATATTACGTGCGCCTTTTCCACAGGATACACGGCCGGGAAATCCGCGGCGGAACAGGCTATCCACAACTAGTATCCACATTGTCCACAAACAGAAGGCCAAACCTATACATTTTTTATACACAGTCATTTACTCATTATTTATCTAACGTAGAAGGAAAAGACTCTATTTTTATCCACATCTTTATCCACATAACCACAGGACGGAACAGAATTGTCCTCCCTCTTCTGTTCTGTCTTTGTTCAGCTTTATTTTCTTTCCGAAAAGCGCCTTGACATAAAGTTAACTTTACGGTGTAACGTTGAAAAGGAGGTGAGAAGCTTGTATCAAATTTCCGAAGTCGCCCGATTAGTCAACCTGCCTATTCCCACCATTCGTTATTATGAAACGTTGGGCTTTATTGAAACTCCTGCAAAAGATGCCCGCGGATACAAAATGTATCGTAAGCAGGATGTTGAATATCTTCGCTTCATTGTCCATTTGCGCGATACAGACATGCCGCTGGAGCAGATTAAACATTATGTTCATGCGTATCGCTTGGACGATTATTCAACCTGCTACGCGATTTTGCAGGAGCATGAACAGAAGATGCAGCTTGAACTCGCAAAGCGGCAAATGATTCTGGAAAAGATTCAATACAAGGTTTCTCACTTTAGTAAACTAAAAGGTGGCGGAACATAATGCAACAACAGCCTTTGCAAACAGGTTATACAGCCAGAACGACAACGAAGGATGTTATAAAAGGAATTGATTTGACAGGAAAAACGGCAATTGTGACAGGGGGGGCTGCCGGTCTTGGATTGGAGACAACAACGTCCCTAGCCGAGGCGGGTGCCACCGTCATTGTTCCGGTACGAAATCCCCAAAAAGCAGCCGGATCGCTTGCTTCGCTTCCCAATATTGTGCTTTACGAGACCGAAATGGACCTCAGCAAACGTGAAACAATTGAAAGATTTGTCAAATGGTTTCAAAACCATTACACCGCGTTACATCTTTTAATTAACTGCGCCGGTATTATGGCGATCCCTTTGCAAAGAGATCCCCTCGGCAATGAGCTGCAACTCTCTGTCAATTATTTAGGACACTATCATCTTACAAAATCGCTTTTGCCACAGCTTCGGGCAGCGCGTGGGGCAAGAATTGTCAATTTATCCTCACGTGGGCATTGGCGGTCACCTTTTCATTTTGAGGATCCTAACTTCCTCCATACCGAGTATGATAAATGGAAAGCCTATGGGCAATCAAAGACTGCCGTTTCCTTAATGAGCGTCGCGTTGGATCAGCTTTATCGGAACGAGCTGATTCGTTCGTTTGCGATCCACCCTGGAAGTATTGTGACGAACCTTTCCGTCAATTTATCGAAGGAGGAAATGGCGGCCATGGGTGCGCTCACTTCTGCCGGAGAGCGGGGCTATGACAGCTATGACGAGGAAAGAAAGACAATTCCGGAAGGGGCAGCCACGATCGTCTGGTGTGCAACAAGCCCGCAGCTGGACAAGTACGGAGGCGTCTATTGCGAAAATTGCGATATTTCCCCCATCGCTGTTGACGACCAAGTACGGAAGGGCGTCAAGCCTTGGGCCGTCGATCACCAGCTGGCTTTACAACTTTGGCAGCAAACGGAGGAATTATTTCAATAAGTTGACCGGGACATCCCGGGCTTGAGACAAAACTCGTCAGCACGGGCTGGGAAAAGGTGAAAAACATACCCTTTTTCCAGCCCCTTTGCTTTGTCAATAATTTCAAAAAAATGTTATTATTATGGATGAAATACAAGTAATGATCAAACATTCGGAGGGGATAAGAATGGACGAGCGTTATCCGATTGGTCTATTTGAAAGTAGCGAAGAACCTTCAAGCACTGCGGTTAAAGGCTGGATTAATGAGATCGAGCGAACACCGCAAGCGCTGCGTACGGCAGTGACCGGCTTAGATGAGGAGCAGCTTAATACTCCGTACCGGGCCGGCGGGTGGACCATCCGTCAGGTCGTTCACCATCTTGCGGATAGCCATCTCAATGCGTACATGCGTTTTAAGCTGGCATTGACAGAAGACAGTCCTACGATCAAGCCGTACAATGAGCAGAAATGGGCCGAGCTTACTGATTCACAGCTTCCGATTGACGTTTCCTTACAATTGATTGATGCGTTGCATGAAAGATGGGTTTCCTTGCTGCGCTCTCTTACCCCTACTGACTTAGAGAAGGCTTTCTTCCATCCGGAAAGCGGTCAAGTGACACTCGGCTGGAATATCGGCAACTACGCCTGGCACGGAAAACATCATATTGCCCATATTACAAGTTTGCGAGTTCGCAAAGGCTGGTAAGAAAACCGCACAGCGACTTTTCTTATCTTTTAAAAAAGCCCGGAGCAAAAGGTGAAAATCAACCTTGTGCTCCGGGCTTAAAAGAGGTGCGCTGCCATGATTTCCAGCGCAAGCTTGACTTTTATCAGACGATTAAAAAGTATGCATCATTTCATATTATGATGCCGGATCTGCCTTTAACCGACGACGATATTCACCAGCTTGCCTGGTACGGCGATCAGCTTGCGGATCGTCTTGCCTGCAATCGCCGCTTGGACCTTCTCATCCTGTTTGGCGATTTCCTCCATTTGCTCACGGTTTGCCTCAGCCGGAATCGTCAGCTTCGTCCGTACTTTTCCGTTAATTTGCACGACGATTTCGACTTCGTTTTCCACGAGCTGTGTTTCATCATACTCAGGCCATGCTTCGTAAGAGACCGTGTTGCGATGTCCAAGCTTCTCCCACAGTTCCTCAGCAAGATGTGGCGCGATTGGCGAAAGCATCTTTACGAAGCCTTCCATCAACGCTTTCGGCAAGATCTCCTGCTTGTAGCCTTCATTAATAAAGACCATCATTTGCGAGATTGCAACATTGAAGCGCAATTCTGCCATATCGTCGGTAATCTTTTTCACCGATTGATGGTAAACGCGCATGAATTCCGCGCTGCCTTCTGCATCCTGAATGGCCGGATTCAGCTCTCCCGTTTCCTCGTTCACAAACAGGCGCCAAACGCGATCAAGGAAGCGGCGTGCCCCATCGAGACCGTTCGTTGACCAGGCGATCGAACCGTCAAGCGGCCCCATGAACATTTCATACAGACGCAGCGTATCCGCTCCATGACTTTTGACGACATCATCCGGATTGACAACATTTCCTTTCGATTTGCTCATCTTCTCGTTATTTTCACCGAGGATCATCCCCTGGTTGTACAGCTTTTGGAATGGCTCCTTCGTTGAGACGACGCCAATATCGTACAGGAATTTATGCCAGAAACGAGCGTATAATAAATGAAGGACGGCATGCTCCGCTCCACCGATGTAAATATCAACAGGCAGCCATTTCTTCAGCTTCTCCGGATCAGCAAGCGCATCCGGGTTATGCGGATCGATATAGCGTAAGAAGTACCAGCAGCTGCCCGCCCACTGCGGCATTGTATTCGTTTCACGGCGACCCTTTTTGCCTGTCTCAGGATCAACGACTTCGAGCCAATCCTTCGCGTTGGCAAGCGGTGACTCGCCGGTACCTGACGGCTTGATTTCCGTCATTTTCGGCAAAATCAACGGCAATTCCTCTTCCGGAACCGGCGTCATCGTTCCATCTTCCCAGTGGATGATCGGAATCGGCTCCCCCCAATAGCGTTGGCGACTGAACAGCCAGTCACGTAGCCGATAGGTGATTTGCTTCTTTCCGTAATGATTGGCCTCAAGCCAATCAATCATATTGCGAATCGCCGTTTCCTTATCAAGTCCGTTGAGAAAATCGGAGTTCACATGCTCGCCGTCGCCTGTATAGGCTTCTTTCTCCACGTCGCCGCCGGCGACTACTTCTCTGATCGGCAAATCAAACGTTTTCGCAAACTCATAGTCACGCTCATCATGAGCTGGCACAGCCATGATCGCCCCGGTTCCATAGCTGACGAGAACGTAATCAGCGATCCACACCGGAATCCGCTCCCCATTTACCGGATTAATAGCAAACGCTCCGGTAAAGACACCGGTTTTTTCTTTTGAAAGCTCGGTACGTTCCAAGTCGCTTTTCGCCGCAACCTGCGCTTTATAGTTTGCTACTTCCTCCTGCTGCTCCTCTGTCGTAATCACATCGACTAGCTTATGCTCAGGGGCAAGCACCATATACGTCGCGCCAAACAACGTATCCGGTCTTGTCGTAAAAACTTTGACTTCAGCATCGTCATGCCCGTCCATTTTGAACGTCACCTCGGCCCCTTCAGAGCGGCCAATCCAGTTACGCTGCATATCCTTGATACTTTCCGGCCAATCAAGCTCCTCCAAATCCTCGAGTAGACGGTCGGCGTAGGCCGTGATTTTCAGCATCCATTGCTTCATCGGGCGGCGTTCCACCGGGTGGCCGCCACGCTCGCTCTTGCCGTCGATGACTTCCTCGTTCGCCAGCACGGTCCCAAGCGCCGGACACCAGTTGACAGCCACTTCATCTATGTAGGCTAAGCCTTTTTCGTATAGCTTCGTAAAGATCCATTGCGTCCATTTATAATACTCGGGATCAGTCGTATTGATTTCGCGATCCCAGTCATAGGAAAAGCCCAACTCTTTAATTTGGCGGCGGAACGTATTGATGTTCTGCTCGGTGAAAATAGCCGGATCATTCCCTGTATCAAGCGCATACTGTTCAGCCGGTAGGCCAAAAGCGTCCCATCCCATCGGATGAAGAACATTATACCCTTGCATCCGTTTCATTCTTGCTAAAATATCTGTAGCCGTATAGCCTTCCGGATGCCCGACGTGGAGCCCTGCTCCAGATGGGTATGGGAACATGTCCAAAGCATAAAACTTCGGCTTATCTTCATCTTCTGTCGTGCGGAACGTCTTTTGTTCCTCCCAATATTTCTGCCACTTTTGCTCAATTTGCTCATGTGAAAATGACATTGCTTTCATCCTCCTGTTGATAGCCATTGCTAGATCGTTGACCTGCATAGAATGATTGAGATCCAATAAGAAAACCGCGCAGCGGCTTTTCTTAATTTAATGTAATGAGTGAAGCCATTCTCTTTGCTCTAAAAAAAACTCCCCTCCCCAACACTGCCTGTTGTTAGGGACGAGAGTCTGTATACTTCCCGCGGTACCACCCATATTAATGAACTTATCATTCATTCACTTATCACGTGTAACGGACGTGACCCGTCAAAAGCTACTCTCGTTTTTCACTTTTAAAACTCTAAGGCGAGTTCACCATATTGTTCCACTGACTTGCACCATCTGCCAGCTCTCTATTCCCAAGTGTGACTGCTAATCCTTGTCTACGTTTGCGTATGAACTTACTTGTATTGTATGAATTCGCACGCACACTGTCAAGCTGCGCTCTAAATCTTTCCATTTGCCGCAGCCGCCATCCATTGCTTTTTCCTCCTCTAGTGAACATGCTACAATATAGGGTGAGGATACGAGAAAGGAAGAAGCCGATGGAACTGTTTGGAGAAAAGAGATATCATAGTTGGAACCATCATTTACGCCGACACTTTGGCGAAAAAATATTCAAGATCCCTCTCGATGCCGGCTTTGACTGTCCAAACCGTGACGGCAGCGTCGCTTTTGGCGGCTGTACCTTTTGCAGCGAACGGGGCTCGGGAGATTTTGCCGGGGATCGTGCCGATGATCTTGTGACGCAATTTGAGACGATTAAAGGGCGGATGCACCGAAAATGGAAGCAGGGCAAATACATCGGCTATTTTCAGGCCTATACGAACACGTACGCTCCGGTTGAAACGCTTCGAACCTATTTTGAAACGATTTTGGCGCAAAAGGACGTTGTCGGGCTGGCCATTGCGACAAGACCGGACTGTCTGCCTGATGATGTCGTTGCCTATTTGGCGGAGCTGAATGAACGGACATACTTATGGGTGGAGTTAGGGCTGCAAACCGTCCATGAGCGCACGGCGCAGCTGATCAACCGCGCCCATGACTATCAATGCTATGTCGACGGCGTCACCAAGCTGCGGCGCCATGGCATTCGCGTGTGCAGCCATATTATTAACGGCCTCCCGCTCGAAAGCTATGAGATGATGCTTGAGACGGCGAAGGAGGTCGCTAAGCTCGACGTGCAGGGCATCAAAATTCATTTGCTCCATCTGTTAAAGAAAACAGCGATGGTCAAGCAATATGAAAAGGGGTTGCTGGAGCTGATGAGCCTGGATGACTATGTGAAGCTTGTCGTCGATCAGCTGGAGATTCTCCCGCCTTCGATGATTATTCACCGCTTAACGGGAGACGGGCCCGGCGATCTGATGATCGGACCGATGTGGAGCATGAACAAATGGAGCGTGCTGAACGCAATTGAAGCGGAGTTGAAAGCACGAGACAGCTGGCAGGGGAAATTTTATCAGAAAGAGCAGGTTTCAGTTTAATGAACGTACCGGGAATTTTGCCGTTTGCGCGGCTTTTATTAGAAAAGGCACTTGAAGAAGGGGATACAGCGCTTGATTGCACAGTCGGCAACGGGCATGACACGGTGTTTCTCGCCGGCCTTGTCGGCGAAGAGGGACAGGTGCTCGGCTTTGATATTCAGGCGGCCGCAATTGAGAACACGCGGGCACGATTGCGGGAAGCGCGGCTTGAAGACAGAGTGACTCTCTTTCAGCAGAGCCATGAGCATGCCGCCGACCAGCTGGCTGGCGCCAACGCTCAGCGCCTGAAAGCGGCAATCTTCAACCTCGGCTATTTGCCGGGCGGAGATAAAGCGATTGTCACGAGGCCGGAATCAACGATTTCCGCCGTGCAATCGCTGCTTGAGCTAATGCAGCCAGGCGGCATTATCGTCCTCGTCATTTATCATGGACACCGTGAAGGTCAGCATGAGAAAAAGGAGCTGCTCTCCTATGCCGAAAGCATTGATCAGCGTTATGCCCACGTTCTGACCTATCAATTTATTAATCAAGCGAATCATCCACCGTTTGTGCTGGCGCTTGAAAAGAGATAATTCTTGACAAAAAACAGCTTTGCTTAAATAATGTAGAAAATTAACTGGGGGTGGCTAGCGATGACACTACTAGACTCGATTATTACACACAATCATCAATTTATTGAAAAGAAAGAATACGAGAAATACCAGACAACCCGATTCCCTGATAAGAAGCTCGTCATCTTAACTTGTATGGATACACGTCTGCTTGAGCTTCTTCCATCAGCGATGAACGTGAAAAATGGCGACGCGAAGATTATTAAAAATGCCGGAGCTGTCATTTCTCATCCATTTGGCAGTATTATGCGCAGTATTCTCGTTGCCCTTTATGAGCTAAAAGCCGATGAAGTGATGATCGTCGGACATCATGGCTGCGGCATGGCAGGCCTTGAACCAAACAGTATTCTGCAAAAAGCGGAAGAGCGCGGAGTCGACCTTGACATCTTGAAAAAGCTGGAATACTCAGGAATTGACATTAACAAGTTTCTGACCGGCTTTCAAACGGTCGAAGAAAGCGTCAAGCACAGCGTTGAGATGGTCAATCAGCATCCATTGCTTCCGGCCGACACTCCGGTGCATGGCCTCGTGATTTGTCCGACAACCGGCAAGCTCGACGTTATCGTCAATGGTTATAAATAAGAAAAACGCGTAGCGTCCTTTCTCGAATCAACCCGAAAATTTT
Organism: Halalkalibacter oceani; assembly: GCF_040544555.1. Lineage (NCBI taxonomy): Bacteria > Bacillati > Bacillota > Bacilli > Caryophanales > Bacillaceae > Halalkalibacter > Halalkalibacter oceani. Next base: position 13,069 of record NZ_JBEPKD010000007.1, on the reverse strand, counting down.
TATACTTTCTTATCTTTAAAAAAAAGAATCCGAAAGGGGAGTTGCTCCCTTTCGGATTCTTTTTTTAAGCAACAAATGCTGTTTACACAATACTGTAAATAAGCCGGAAAACGTCCTGGCGGAACGGCTGCCTCACCCATTGGTCCTCTTAATTTCCACGGCGGAACATCCAGCGATTCAAATAAAAGATCATCGTCGGCAAGCCGCCCGTTTTAATCATTTGCTTCGCCTTTTGCTTCATTTCTTTGTCGCCTTGCACTTTTTCATCAGCGATATAAATCGCAATCACCCCGCGCATCAGCATCCGATGAAATTTCGGATCCGGCAACGCTGCTAAGCTCTCTTCCGCTTTTTCAGCAAAAAATTGAAAACGCTCAATCATCTCTTTTTCATCGCGGTAATAGAATAGAAAGTTCAACTCATCATCAGCAATATCTTCCTCTTGATCAATAAAATAATCGAGCAGAATATGAAGTCCCTGCATCCATGGAAAATAGCCGCTTTTAATGAGCGTGGCTGTTTCCTCACTCAAGTCCGGCGTGGTCGAGTACGCCGCAAGCGCGTACACACCAAGAGTGGAGGCCGTACAGGCCGAGAACTCAAACCATGTCATCTCCGGGACTTTATGACGATGCTCCTCAAACCAGCTTTCAAGCCGCGGAATTCTTTCTTCTTTTATAACATGTTTATGTACTTGTAAATCTCCGTAATAGCCGCTCAGCTCCTTCATCGCCGGCTGCAGCTTTTGAAAGGACGGAAACGAGGCTACCTTCTCCTGACACGTCCGAACGAGGGCATGGAGGTAACCTCCATCCTCATGCTCCTGACGAAACTGATAATAATTTCCGGGCTCGGCGCCTGGAGTCAGGGCGTCAAGCAGCGCCTGATGCAAGGAGCGAAAATCATTTGGGTCGAGCGACGGACTTTGATCACAAAGATTATCTAAATAATCACAGGTGACTTGATACGCAATCATAAATTGAATCAGTTCTTCAAAACGGCCATTTTCTTTCGCAATTAAGCCATAGACGCCCCCGCCCTCACAGTGAAACGCTTTTCTCTCCAGCGCATCCTGTGCCTGTGAGCGCAGCTCATCATCTGGAATTTCGGCGGCACGTTCCTTCCATTGATTATAATAATGATGAACGGTTGGCAGCACCTCTTTATAAATGTTGATTAATAACGGAATCGGCTTTGTTGGAACACCCACTGCATAATCCTCCTTGGTTCAACTCAATACATGTAACACTAGCATAATTCAAAATCCGCAACAACTAAGACCTTCTTTATTACGGAAAAAGCAAATTTACAAAGCCGATCGCCTGACGAAATACGTCCTCGCGCTCAGGTTCATTAAACACTTCGTGATACAGCCCATCCCATTCTTTATAATATTTCTCTGTCAGCGGAAGCTGGTCGAACCAGTCTCTGACATCATACTTATTCACAATCCGGTCCTCACCAGCCTGGACGACTAATAAAGGGACATTCGGAAAGTTCTCCGGATAGCGGTGCGCAATCCGCATCGCCTTCACAAGCTCCTGATACCAGCGGATCGAGACCCGTTGGACCCGTAACTCGTCGCGAAGATACGCCGCGCGGACCTCTTCATTTCGCGTCGCGTCCTCGGAACGGATACCGGAATTGGCACTGAAGGTCGGCGCCACACGATGAAAGACTTTGGCCGCCAGCTCCTTTGTTTTCGGCAAAGGCCTACTTAAGCCTAAACACGGCGATGATAAAATTACCCCGTTTACGAGAAGCTGAGGACGTTCCATTAACGTACGAATGACGACAAGTCCCCCCATGCTATGACCAAATAACAGGATCGGCAGCTGCTTGATTTTCGCCTCCTCCATCCATTCTTCAACCGTTTCAATATATTGGTTAAATGATTGAATATGTCCCCGTCTTCCTCTTGTTTTGCCCTGGCCCGGCAAATCACCCATTACGACATCAAAACCGTGCTCATTCCATTTTTTAGCCAGCCATTGATATCTGGCATGATGCTCCCCGGCTCCATGAACGCTTACAATGACTCCGCGCGGCTCTTCTGCTTCCCATTTCCACATGATGTATTCCCCCTTGCTTCTTTTTAGTGAAAAGAAGGAGCCTCCCCTTATAAATTTTGTTAAAATAAGTATAGCGATTTTTTGACTAAAGGCAAAGGAAGTGAGCAGATGATTTACCCTTATAAGCAAAAATACCCGGTCATTTCAGAAAGCGCTTTTTTAGCAGACGGTGTCATTGTCAGCGGTGATGTAACAATTGGCGACGAAACGAACATTTGGTTTCATACTGTCATCCGCGGCGATGTCTCCCCTACACGGATTGGCAACCGTGTAAACATTCAGGATCAGTGCATGCTTCATCAAAGTCCGAAATACCCTTTGCTGCTGGAGGACGATGTCTCAATCGGACATCAGGCGATGCTACATAGTTGTACGATTCGCAAAAAAGCATTAGTCGGCATGGGTTCGATTATTCTCGATGGCGCTGAGATTGGCGAGGGAGCATTTATCGGGGCAGGCAGCCTAGTTCCCCAAGGAAAAAAAATACCGCCGAACATGCTGGCCTTTGGCCGCCCGGCAAAGGTCGTCCGTGAGCTGAATGAAGATGACCTGGCAGAAATGGCCCGAATCCGGCGTGAATATGTAGAAAAAGGCCAGCACTATAAGCAGGTCATTGCCGAGACAAAACAATAAGTGTATAAGATTGATTATTATTATCAATACTATATGTACAACGCAAAAGAGCTTAAGACAAAAGGGTTGGTTCCTTTTGTCTCAAGCCCCGAAGCAACAAATCCGTTCGTTCCAGCACAACCGCTGACATTTGTAAGCACTCTTTAGTGGGTCGGTTCAAAGGTTTTGCAGTCCGTTTCTTCAGAGCGGGCGGCCTGCTCTCCTTTGTGGCTCACGACATAAATTCTGTCAGCGTTACAGTTGTTTCCATCTTCCCAATATACGCAATTATTCACTTCGCATAATACATCTTGCGCCATGTTCAATCACCTCCCTATTCATTAGTGTGACCAAAAAAAATAGCTCCCATACTCTTTAGACGAGTAGGGAACAAAGCGATTGCCTTCCTGCAAAAGATGCTTTCAGCCAGCGATGTAACACCCAGCCGGCACGCTTTCCGCTCATTTCTTGGAGGCTGGGGAAAAGGAAAAAACACCTTTGGCCCAGCCTTTAAAAACCAGGTACATTGTTTCTCTTTTTTTTACAAACCAGCCTGCGCTTTCAAATCGTCCGCTTTATCTGTCTGCTCCCAAGGAAGCTCAACATCCGTGCGGCCAAAATGTCCGTAAGCAGCTGTTTGCTTATAAATAGGTCGACGTAAATCGAGCATTTTAATAATCCCCGCTGGACGAAGATCGAAATTGTCGCGGATAAGTGTAACAAGCGTTTCCTCAGAAACCTTTCCTGTTCCGAACGTATCGACAGAAATCGAAACCGGACGGGCAACTCCGATCGCATAGGCAAGCTGAACCTCACATTTGTCAGCGAGACCGGCCGCGACGATGTTTTTCGCGACATAGCGGGCCGCGTAAGCACCGGAACGGTCAACCTTTGTCGCATCCTTACCGGAAAACGCCCCACCGCCGTGACGCGCATAGCCGCCATAAGTATCGACGATGATTTTCCGTCCAGTTAATCCGGCATCGCCCTGTGGCCCGCCGATGACGAAACGGCCTGTCGGGTTAATGAAGTACTTCGTATCTTCGTCAATCAGCTCTTCCGGCACAACCGGCTTAATGACATGCTCCTTCAGATTGCGCTGGATCTGCTCCAGGGAAACTTCAGGATGATGCTGAGTGGAGATAACAATCGTATCAATCCGCAGCGGCTGATCATGTTCGTCATATTCAACGGTAACCTGTGTTTTTCCATCAGGTCGTAAATAAGGAAGAACATCTTCCTTCCGTACTTCTGTCAAACGTCGTGCTAATTTATGGCTTAACGAAATCGGAAGCGGCATAAGCTCTTTCGTTTCATTATTAGCATAACCAAACATTAAGCCTTGATCCCCCGCACCAATCGCTTCAATCTCTTCATCGGTCATCTGGCCTTCGCGCGATTCAAGCGCGCGGTCAACACCTTGCGCAATATCAGCGGATTGCTCGTCAATCGACGTAAGAACAGCGCATGTTTCGGCATCAAATCCGTATTTGGCACGAGTGTAGCCAATTCCTTTAATCGTTTCCCGGACCGTTTTCGGAATATCAACGTATGTGCTTGTCGTAATTTCTCCCGCCACAAGGACAAGACCTGTCGTCACAGACGTTTCGCATGCTACACGGGCGTTTGGATCCCGTTTCAAAATTTCATCAAGAATTGCATCTGAAATCTGATCACAAATTTTATCAGGATGTCCTTCCGTTACAGATTCAGACGTAAACAAACGACGGCTTCTTTTCTCTGTCATGATTGATTTCCTCCTTTAAACACTGCCTTCTCTCTAGCATGTGTCTTTCTTTGAGACGGCACTCATGTCCCACAGAATGGGAGATACCTTCCTGGTTAAGACGTGTATAAACGATAAAAACCCTTTTCCATCGAGGAAAAGGGTTGAATGTTTACCTTTCGCCTCTTATCGTTCAAGGCAAATAGCCTTGCAGGTTAGCACCTTTAACACTCATGGCTTTGAGTATTGGTTGCTGGGCTTCTTCGGGCCTGTCCCTCCGCCAACTCAGGATAAGAGTATCCGTTCGACGCATATCATATCGCACATCACGTGTACTGTCAACCGCAAGTGGACAAGATTAACATAAGGAAACGGGTTGATTCTTCCTTATCATTATCTGTCCGGTCATTCTACCTGATACTTCCATCTTATGCAGAAGGAAAAAAATGTCGACAAAATAACCAGTTAATTGGATGACAGCCTTTTTTGGCTACACAGGTACCTTTTTTTCTTTATAATTCGCACGATAAAAAAAATTCGCTAATAGTATAGACTATTAATCTAAATGTGTTATACTATTAACCAAGTTAAAGCTGTTAATGTTAACCAAATTATATGATGAAAGAAAGGGTGCGGCAATGAAAACGATTAGCCTACAGACAGAACTAGCAGAGTTACTTAATCAGGACCAGGTCCATCATGATTTACCGATCTCATCTCTAATCGAGGAGGCGTTAATGCGCGGCGAAGGAAAGCTTTCTGTTACCGGTGCATTAAGCGTCGAAACAGGCGCCTATACGGGCCGCTCCCCTAAAGATAAATTTATTGTGAAGGAAGAAAGCGTTAAGGATAAAATTAACTGGGGAGCTGTAAACCAGCCGATCGAAAAAGATGTTTTTACCCGTCTTTTCCAAAAAGTTGTCCGCCACTTAGGGCAAAAGGATAAACTTTACGCGTCAAGAGGCTTTGCCGGCGCCGATGAAGGATTCCGTTTACCGTTAAAAGTCATTAACGAATTTGCCTGGCAGCAGCTTTTCGCCCGTCAATTGTTCATCCGTCCGACGGCTGAAGATGCCGAATCTTACGATAATGCGTTTACGATCGTTTCAGCGCCAAGCTTCAAAGCTGATCCCGCGGTCGATGGTACGCTGTCCGAGACCTTTATTATCGTCTCCTTTGAGGAACGAATTGTCCTCATCGGCGGAACCGAATATGCCGGAGAAATGAAAAAATCGATTTTCTCCGTGATGAATTACTTACTTCCTGAGCAGGATGTCCTTTCGATGCACTGCTCGGCCAATGTTGGCCGGGAAGGCGACGTCGCCTTGTTCTTCGGGCTGTCCGGTACCGGGAAAACAACTCTTTCCGCCGACCCTCACCGCTCGTTAATCGGCGATGATGAGCATGGCTGGTCAAGCAACGGCGTGTTTAACATTGAAGGCGGCTGCTATGCGAAATGTATCAACTTATCAGCTGAAAAAGAGCCGCAAATTTGGAACGCGATCCGCTTCGGCACCGTTCTTGAAAATGTCGTGATTGATGAAAAAACCGGCGAGCCGGATTACGACGATGTATCGTTAACGGAAAATACGCGCGCCGCTTATCCATTAGAAGCGATTCCAAACGCGATTTTCCCAAGTCTGGCGGGACACCCAAATACGATTATTTTCTTAACAGCTGACGCGTTCGGCGTGCTGCCGCCAATCAGCAAGCTGACAAAGGAGCAGGCGATGTATCACTTCCTTTCCGGCTACACGAGTAAATTAGCCGGAACAGAGCGTGGCATCACTTCGCCTGAAGCGACCTTCTCAACATGCTTTGGCGCACCGTTTTTGCCACTACCTGCTGCCCGTTATGCTGAAATGCTCGGTGAAAAGATCGACCAGCATGATGTCGATGTTTTCCTCGTCAATACAGGCTGGTCTGGCGGCCCTTACGGCGTCGGCAGCAGAATGAACCTCCAGCATACCCGGGCGATGGTTCAGGCGGCGTTGCACGGCGAGCTCCGCACAGTTGAAACGACGGTTGATCCGATTTTCGGTCTTCACATCCCGCTTCACTGCCCTGGAGTACCGGACACTGTCTTAAAACCGCGTGATACTTGGTCCGATCAAGCTGCCTACGATGCAAAAGCAGCAGAATTAGCAGCTAATTTCAAAGAAAACTTCAAGAAATTCGATAATATCAGCGACACTATTAAAGCAGCCGGACCTAAGTAAGGACGGCTACGCAATAAAGGGGCTGTGGCAAAAGGTAAAAACAACCTTTGGTCACAGCCCTTACGCATGGAGTGAAGATGCTTGCTACAATCCGCTACTCTTTTTCGTTTTGTCTTTCTCCTTCCCCTTCATCCACCTGGCAGCTTCCGATAAAATCACGCGCTGTTCCTTTGGCGGAAAATGATGAGTGTATTGAGGGAAATACCAGGTCGCAACTTCCTTCCCCGCCTGCCTGCATGCCTGTTCCACAAGCAGGGCATGAGCTAGCGAGACGTGCTCATCTTTTTCTCCATGGATAAGCAATATCCGCGGCTTGAGCTCGCCCAGCTCATGAAGAGGCGTTCGCCAGCGGTAGCGCTCTGGATACTTATTCGGCGTTCCCCCGATGACCCGTTTCATCATTCTGCGCAGATCAACGCGCTCTTCGTATGTCAGAACCATATCGGATACCCCGTTCCAGCAAGTGACGGAGCTTGCCTGCGGCCTTGCCAAAGCAGTCTGCAATGCCATCACCCCGCCCCTTGAAAATCCAAGAATGTGGACGGACTCACATTCAACTTCAGGCACGCTTTGCAGAAGATCGAAGGCGGCAAAGGCATCTTCACGGTCATCTCCGCAAAAGTCCTCATTTCCTTCTCCTCCTTTATTTCCACGGTAAAACGGAGCGAGCACGATCATCCCTTCAGCTGCCCATTGGATGAGGCGCTGCACCCTGACCATGCCGACATTTTTTATTCCGCCCCGTAAATAGAGAAGTCCCGGCAGCTTTTTTTCTCCATCAGGGATAGCGAGATAGCCCTTAACCCGTAAGCCCGTACTCCAATATGTAATCAAATAAAGGGAAATGCGGGGGTGGGGCGAAGGAATCTTGACTTTGTCAATTAAGCGCTTCATCTGCAACCTCCTTTCTAGTGGGTAAACACACATTTTCTCCTTTGTTCATACACTATCGTAATCGACACTATTTTTAAAGGAGATGACCGTTATGCCGATATGGAAAAAGGCTTCAGCCTTGTTTGCGGTCCTGCTGCTCGTAGCGGCGTCAAGTGCCTGTACGTTTGGCGGCTCGTCAAACACAGAAACAGTGCGCGTCGCTGAGGTCACAAGATCGATTTTTTATGCTCCTTTTTACGCGGCGGTCGCTCAAGGCTTCTTTGAAGAGGAAGGCATTGAGCTTGAATTGACGACGGCCTGGGGCGGCGATAAAGCGATGACCGCTTTGCTGTCAGGCGGGGCTGACGTCAGCCTCGTCGGCGCGGAGACAACCATTTATGTGTATGCGCAGGAGGCGTCAGATCCGGCTGTTACCTTTGCCGCGCTCACGCAGACAGATGGCACCTTTCTCGTCTCGCGGGAAAAGCTCGATTCCTTTTCCTGGGAGGATTTAAAAGGCAGCACGTTCCTCGGCCAGCGCAAAGGCGGGATGCCGCAGATGGTCGGTGAGCATGTACTGAAAAAGAATGGGATTGATCCGCACAATGATCTGACGCTGATTCAGAGCATTGACTTCGGTAACATTCCAAGTGCGTTCGCTTCCGGAACCGGTGATTTTGTTCAGCTTTTTGAGCCGCAGGCCACGTTATTTGAAAATGAAGGCATCGGTCACATTATCGCATCCTTCGGCACGGAATCAGGCTCGGTTCCTTACACTGGCTTTATCGCGAAGCAAAGCATGCTGGACGAAAACCCTGAAATGCTGGAACGGTTCACCCGCGCGCTTTATAAAGGTCAGCAGTGGGTCGAGCAGCAGCCGGCAGAAGAGGTCGCCGAAGCCATTGTCGACTTTTTTGAAGATACGCCTGTCGAGCTGATCGCTCAAGTGGTAGAACGCTACCACGCTCAAGGCTCTTTCGCCACCTCGCCGATTGTCCAGGAAGAAGCGTGGGATAATCTGCAGCTTATTATGGAAGAGGCCGGTGAACTGCCGCAGCATGTTGATTATGACATCCTTGTAGACACTTCTATAGCAGAGAAGGTCATGGAGTAGGAGGAATGCGACATGTCTATTCTTGAGCTTACCGACGTCACATGCAGTTATATTACCGAGCGCGAAGCTATGCTGGCGCTTGAGTCGATTTCTTTTTCTGTTGAGGAGGGAGAATTTATCTCCCTTCTCGGTCCGAGCGGCTGCGGCAAAACGACGCTGCTTTCTCTGATCGCCGGCCTGCTCGTGCCGACGAGCGGGCAAATTAAGATCGATGGTCAGCTCCAGCCTACTTCCGAAAAAGGAGCCAACATCGGCTATATGCTGCAGCAGGATTACTTATTTCCATGGCGGACGATTGAGGACAATGTCACCCTCGGTCAAAAAATTCGCGGAGACTATTCACCCCAGTCGCTTAAACGGGCGCTCAACTGGCTTGAACAAATCGGCTTAGGAGATAAAAAGGACCATTATCCGAATCAATTATCAGGTGGAATGCGGCAGCGCGTTGCACTCGTACGGATGCTCGCGACAGACCCTTCCCTGCTTTTGTTAGATGAGCCGTTTTCAGCGCTCGATTATCAGACAAAGCTCAAGCTGGAAGACCTCGTCTTCAGCACATTGAAAAAAGCTAATAAAACAGCGATTCTCGTCACCCATGATATCGGCGAAGCGATCGCGATGTCTGACCGGATTATTCTCCTCACTCCACGACCGGGACGAATTCATCGAACCTTCACGATGCCGCAGGAAATCGCCTCCGCCTTACCATTTGAAGCAAGGAGCCACCCGAGTTTCAATGAGCTGTTTCAGTTAATATGGAAGGAGATGGAACACGTTGAGACGAACACTTGAGGCGTTACACGAGCAGTATTTAACTACCCTAAAAAAAGAAAAGCGTCTAGTTCTCACCGTTCAGCTCAGCTTGTTCGTCCTTTTTATTCTCTTCTGGGAACTGGCGGCACGTCTTACTTGGATTGATCCGTTGCTCTTCAGTATGCCGAGCCGGATTGGCCAGCTGTTTATCGAACGCCTGACAGACGGCTCTTTACTGGGGCATACAGCGGTCACGTTGCTTGAGACGATCCTCGGCTTCCTGCTCGGAACATTCATTGGTACAGCCCTTGCCGCTCTGCTCTGGTGGTCGCGCTTCCTCTCGAAGGTGCTTGACCCTTATCTCGTCATTCTGAACTCGATGCCGAAGGTCGCACTCGGGCCCCTGCTCATTGTCGGTCTCGGACCTACCTTCACCTCAATCGTGGCAATGGGGGCGCTGATCTCCGTCATTATTACGACAATGGTCGTCTACACCGCCTTTCGTGAAGTCGATCCAAACTATTTAAAGGTGATGCACACGTTCCGAGCGACGAAGACGCAGACATTTCAGCACGTTATTTTTCCGGCCTGCTTGCCGACGATCATCTCGACCTTAAAAGTCAATGTCGGCTTAGCCTGGGTCGGCGTCATCGTCGGGGAATTTCTCGTCTCCAAGCAGGGCCTCGGCTATTTGATCATTTACGGCTTCCAAGTATTTAACTTTACTCTCGTCCTGATGAGCCTGTTTGTCATCGCGATTTTGGCAACCGTTATGTATAAAGGCGTCGAGCTGTTTGAAAGCTATTTGCTTAAAAGGTTTTAAGCCGTTCCATTCAAAAAAGAGGAGAGCAACCGGCAACGGTTTGCGCCCTCTCCTCCTATCACTCAGCAAGCAAGCCTTTCCTTACGATTTCAGCAAGCACAAGCGGAAGCACCTGATCCTGCATAATAAAACTGAAGCGCTCATCCTTTGCTACAGCCGCAGGAAAGGATTCGAGCAAGACCGGACCCGCTGTTTCCAAATAATCATCTTTCTGCTGCAACTCCTTCACCGTCGCAAAATAAATGTTTTTATACATCGTTTCCTGCTGACAGGCTACTTCATATTGCCCAAGGTAATGCACGGCTTCCAGCCGCGCTCCTGTTTCTTCGTATACTTCTCTCTTCGCCGCTTCGACTGCAGACTCTCTTTCCTCTACCTTCCCTCCAGGAAATTCCCAGCCTCGTTTCCTGTGGTTCGTCAACAGCCATTTTCCCTGATAGCGGCAGACAATCCAAACATGCTTCGCCGTCGGAGACAAGCTTGCTTCTTCTCCAAAGACAATCCGCACCTGGCAGCCCCTCTGATCGATAAACTGTTTCATGATCGGTCATCCTTTTCCACTTGTTACGTCAAGTATAACGAGGAAAGCCGATAATTACTATTTCTTTTCCTTACCATGTCGCCTTAACGGTTTCCTCCGGCTTGATCGCAAAGAGGATGATCGCCAGGGCAAGCAGACAGACAAGTGTATTCAGCAAGAACATCGTCGAATGAGACAGCTTCATGAATAAAGCAAAAACAGGAGGACCAAGCGCGACACCAACAAAACGCATACTGCTGTAAAAAGACGTGATCGAACCGCGCTGTTCCATCGCAATCCCTTCTGTCACAAGAGCGTCAAGGCTCGGCAAAGCAATCCCGATTCCGACACCGCTAATAAACAGAGCGGTTAGTAAAATATACACATCCTTCGAAAAGGAAACGGAAAAAATCGCGATGGTTAATAAAGCGATCCCGACAACCGTCATCCATTTCATTTTTTTCTTGTTCTGGCCGATCGCTTTCCCCGTTGCATAAGAAGCAAAGCAAAGCGCTCCTAATGGGATCGCCAAAATAATCCCTTTTTTTATCCCGTCAATATGGTAGTCATCCTCAAGCATCGTCGACAAATAAAAAAGCACACCAAAAAGCACGAACATGCAAATGCCGCCAACGATAAACACAGCATACAGCCATCTTCCTTCACGCTTAAAGATCACCTTTATATTTTGCCAAAACTTACGGAAGCGAATCGGTTCCTTTTTTAAAGGCGGGGACTTTACAAGAAAGATCATCAGCAAAATCGAAATGATACAAAAGACTGGAAAAGCAAAAAAAGGCATAAACCAGACAATGGTCGCCAGCGCTGCGCCAAGTATCGGGCTGAGCACCTTTCCAAGCGTATTGGCCGTTTCAATCATTCCTAACCCTTTACTGACATCATCCTCTTTTACATACATATCGCCTACTAGCGGCATGACAATCGGAGAGGCTCCAGCTGCGCCCACGCCCTGCAGCAGGCGCCCCACAAGAAGAATCGTATACGGCGACTCCAGCTGCCACGAAGCAAATCCGGAGAGCAGCCCACCGATTCCCGCGATGATCAGGCTCGGAATAATGACCTTCTTCCGGCCGATATGATCAGAAATATAGCCGGCTACAGGAATAAAAAGAATCGCGACAATGGAATAAACGGTAATGAGCATACTCACTTGAAAGGAGGAAATCGACAGCTCCTTTTCAATCTGTGGCAAAACCGGAATCAGCATTGAATTTCCCAACGTCATTACTAACGGAATAGACGAAATGGAAAGAATATCCCATGTCTTTTTCTCCTGCATCTCAAGCTCCCCCGCTCCACCTATATTGTAGTAGTGTTAGTATGGGGAAAAAGCAGCTTTCTATGCAAAAGAGCTTGAGATAAAAGGTTCGCTTTACCTTTTATCTCAAGCTCTTGAAGCAGTGTGCGGAGCCTGCGCCTGATTTTAAAAGCTGAAGGAAAGCGGCCTTCTTTCCTTCCAGCCGCGCACAGAACGAAGCCACGCCTCCCATGAATGACCCACGCGAGAGGTAGTGCAAGGGCTCCGCACGCTGCCCGTCAGCTGGAAGAACCCCGCTTCCAGCTGACTTTCAAAACCTTGCAGCGGCTCCGCTCCTTGCATAAGAGCATGGTTCAAAAGCAAACCACTTTTGAACCATGCTCTTACAAATTCAATTCATTGTTTTTTTGCAGTGAGCGGTAGAGCTCGTCCAGCATATGCTGGGAATGGGCGATCCGGCTGGCGGTTTGCAGACGGAATTCCTGCAGCAGTTCCTCGCCGCTCAGTCCTTTTTCAATTAAATCTTTCAGCACGCTCTCAAACAGCTCGCCTTTTTTCTGAGCGAGCTTTGCTTCAAATAACACGCTGATTTGTTCAGATAACTTCGTGATCGCCTTTAATTTCGTAATCATCGTAGCCGGCTGGTTTTCTTTACTAGTGATCACAACATCGGCCAGCATATGGCGGTCTTCTCTTTGGATCCGTTCAAAAAAGTCGAGCTCAGTACGAGCAAACACGGCTTCAATGTACCACGTCTTCTCCGGGTTTTCCATGTTAATGATTAATCCGTCTTCGATTGAAATCTTTTTCTGTTCCACGCTGTCTGCTTTACCTTCTAGCAAGCAAATCGAATACAGCTTGAATGTTTTCATCAGTTGCTCCCTCCCTGCTGCCCCTACCTGAGAATTGCCTTTATATCGAATGCCTCCATTTTATCACAGATCGCCGGCAAAGAACCAATCCCTTCCCCTCTGTCCGGTTCAAATCGAGTAGGAGGGGGCGACTAACCCCCGACCTCTCACACCACCGTACGTACGGATCCGTATACGGCGGTTTCAGTTAAGTCTGACGAAGGGTT